>JAEUUX010000160.1 GCA_016787295.1 Chitinophagales bacterium | reverse complement strand
CTCAATAATTACTACCCTTATGGTATGTTGCAGAGTGCGCGGAGTGTGAGTACGGGGGATTATAGGTTTGGGTTTAATGGGATGGAGCAAACCAAAGGCGTACAAGGTAACGGACAAGGTAATTTTTATGACTACAAAAACCGTGATTATGACTCATGGAAAATAAGATTTAACCGCACCGATGCCCTCGAGTCCAAATATCCCTTCTACTCTCCCTATCAATTTGCAGGGAATAAACCTATTGCTAATGTAGATTTAGATGGTAACGAAGATTTATATTACACTCTTAGTTTTAATGAGAAGACAGGGAAAAGCCAGTTGACTTTAACAAAGGAGGTTGATGGAACTTTGTGTAATTGTTTTGGTGCTCACTTATATATTCATTACAAAGGAAACACATATTATCAGGGTTCTTTTCCAACATCTAGTGCAGGACAATGGTTTGTAAACGATTTTTTAGCTGCACCTACTTTAAATGAGACCTTAGCAACATATACAGGACTTTCTGAAAAGCAAGCCGATTCCGAGTTTGCAAATAAACAGCCTGTTGGAGCAATGCGAGAGCAATCTTCGCAAGAACATGAAGCCGAGTTATCGCAATTATTCACAGATGCTTTTGTATATGCATACGCAGCTAATAGAGCAGGGACGGCTGATGCAAAAAAACAGATAAAGGTAGTAACACAGTCTAATCAAAGTAATGCGAGTCAAGCAAGTACGACCATCTTAAAACCACTTGGTTTAGGTTCTACAGGCAGAACTACGGCGAAAAATTTAACAGAGCAATTAACAATGCAAGAAATCATGTCTAATCCTACAATGGGGGCAATGGTCAATCTTAAAAAAGGCATGGGAGATGCTAGATGGACATCTGCTGATAGATGGCAAAAAATGGCTTGGCGCGATCATGGCGTAGTAATACACTATTTTAAATTTAAAGACCAAGGACAAAAACCATGAAAATAACATGCAAACAAACAACCTCTAAGGGGTTTAACCTAAAGGAAGTGACTACTGTTACTTCAAATAACTACGATTATAATTTCGGTGGATATGGTATTGAATTAAATAAGGAATATCTTGTAATGGGTATTGCAATTTATAAAAATAGCAACTGCCTATACTATCTTACTGATGTAAACGGGGAACCAGATTGGTTTCCTTATTTACTATTCGATGTGGCAGACAACTATATTCCACGAAATTGGTTTATATTAGTAAGTGGCAAAAATGATGATACTGGTATCTACTTGCTTTGCGGGTTTGATGAACTATGTAATGACAGTGATTTTCATGATCAATTATTGGAAGGAGACGAAGAGGCAATGCGAATTTACTTCAGGCGGAGGATGGAATTGGAAAAGGAATTGTTAGAAAAGGAATTGTTGGAATAATATTGAAATACCAAACAGTTAATCCCATATTTCGCAGATAAAAAAAACTGCCTGATTATCAGCACTTTATGTAATTTAATTTAAATAAATTATTTTAATGTTTTTTTGTAAGTAGCTGAAAATCAAGTAGATATACATAGTTTTTTTACAACTGCGGAATGTCGGTTTATAACTGTATAACATAGGTTTATTTAATTTGGCAACAAGGTACGGATTTTATGTCAAATTTTTTCTATTCTGTCCAATGGTTTTAGGAACACGCCCTTATTTTAAAGGTAAGGCAGTTAATGCTGTAGTGTCTTACTATCCTGATGAAAATCCTTTTATATGGCTGGTTGGGGGATATATAGGTGTTATATATTCTATTTTGTATGCCTTGCGTATATTGTATAAATTAAGGCGTTGACAAAAAAACTTTGCAAGAAAGTACCCCCCAAAAAAACAACAACACAGAAACAACTCCTATCTTTGCAACAATTTTCACAGACCCTTATAGAAAACCCTCTCTTTAACCACAATTAAAGAGAGGGTTTGTCTTATTTATCCCAACCATACCAAATTTCCTCTTTCGAAAACAAATCAGGACGAGTGATATCTGTTGGGCGTTCATGAGCGGGTAGCAATAAAGTTTTTGCCAATTCTACGCATTTTGTTTGATAGGCAGGCAAGGTATATCGCCCAAAAACCGTGTGTCCGCCTTCGTAGAGTTGTACATCATATTCTTCGGGCGTGGTGATATAACCATGATAACCGTTAGTATAACTATTGATAATGACGTGTCGAATGCCGCGTTGTTGCAGCACCTCCAAAACACTCTCCTGCAAACGCCTGCCAGCAACGGTGGTAATTTCGGCAGCAATGCCCAACAATGCCATATCACCCAAAAGAATAATTTGGATAGGCAGAATTTGCGGAATCCAAGGCGTGCGCTGAGTAAAACCTTCGCGGGCTAAACGTTTGAAATAGGCTACGTTTTTATCCACAAATCCCGGCATGACAAGTTTGCTGATATAGGGAGCAAACCAGATTCGTCCAATACCCGACTCCATAAACAAAGTTTTGTTGCCATGCAAAGCGTGTTTGCGCAAAACTGCCATTTGTTCATCGGCAGTTTTGCGGCGGCTGCCCCATGTTTTTTCATACAAAGCAATGCCCGCCAAAACCTTATTACTTACCCAACCCAAGGCAGATGGCATACCTGGTCCTTCTTTTGTTCCTCTAAAAAAAGCTGTGCCTTGTGCCGCAGCAACGGTGTGCAAGCCTTCCTTCCCTCCAACAAATTGCGGAGCTATATCCACCTTAGAAAAGTCGACAAACATTAGGGCATAGTCTATTTCGCCTTGTTGGGCGGGCATATCTTTGGCAGTTGCCCACAGTTTTTTAGCATGTTGGCATTGGAGGTAACCATTGTGAGCAGCACTTTTGAAATCATTTTTGTATTTGCCGCGCGTCCATTTTTTGTTTTTATCCCACTTATAGTTGGGTGTTACATCGCCTGCAACGTCTTGTGCAAAAGCCGCTATAAAATCAGGATGATTTTCGGACATTTCTTGCTCAAAAAAAGCAGCAGCATAACCTTTATTGTCGCTACAAATGCGGTGGTTGTCGTTCGAGATGCTCGTCGTATGCACCCCAAACCAATTGATTTGCCCAATAGCTTTGCCATCATGCGTATCGAATCGCAGCAGTTTCATGTAGCGGTCAACGGCTAAATGAGCTTGGTCGTCGGGCAGTTTTTCCACATCGGGATTGTTGTTATAGGCAGGCATAGAGCGGTTAAACGCCACTTTTTTGTTGGGCGAAAAAGCAGCTTTGTCAAAACGAAGTTCAGCAGTTTGCATATTGTTGTTTGCCATCACAATTGCTTCCATCGTTCCTTTGACGATGGTGTCGAAGTTTTTTTGTTGAAATCCCGGAACACACAAGTTGTATAGAATATGGTGCGAATAGCCACCCACACCGCTATGGGTGTGTTGGGCAGTCAGCAAAACATTGGCATCGCTGTAATGGTCGTCGGGATACTGTTTTTGGAGAGTTTTTACCACAGCTTCTTTCAAAGCAATGGTATAAAAACAAATTTCAGCAACCACAAAGACGATTTTTTGAGTGCTTTGTGCTATGACAAAAGCACGAACATACAAAGGTGTTTCGATGGAATATGCCACATTTTCGTGCATACCGTAGCCCATCATACCTTTGCCATACAAAAGACAAGTGATGTCGGCTTTGCCAACACCCACGCGGTAGGGTTTGTTCATAATGAAAATAAGATTAGATTTTACTGATTGGTGGGGCAACCAATTTGCTAACTCCCACTGCAAAGGTACATATTCTTTGGCAGATAGCCAAATTGTTTTGTTGAATGAGGCAAGCCCATTATCCGTTGTTGGGTAATGGGCTTTGGCGGGTGTTTGTTTTTGGGAAAGAGCTTTCTAACGAATTTGTGCAAGGCAAGTTTGATGATTTTTGTTTTGCACACAAAGTTTGTTGAAGGTACTAAAGTATAGATTTAGCGCTTTTGTTCGCTTTTTATTCACCATTTTATTTTACTTATTTAACTGACATTACGTAGTCGAAAAATTAGGAAAAACGATATTTTTTACAGTTATAAAAATAGGTTGTTTTTTTTGAGTAAAACAAATGAAACCTAAGAAAATTAGCCTTATTGGGGTCTTATAATTAAGGTTTTATACAAAATAAGCAAACTCTATACTTTTTGCTATAAATCATAGCATACGATTTTATGATTTATAGTCAAAACAGTTCAGGTTTTCAATTATATTATTATTGCACGATTTAATTTTGTTTAGATATTTAAAAATTAGTGTTTTTAAAATCCCCAAAACAGCCTTATCTTTGCCACAAAAAAAATATGGTAACGCTTACAAA
>JAEUUX010000152.1 GCA_016787295.1 Chitinophagales bacterium | reverse complement strand
TAGGTGTATGCTCGCACTGACAAGTGGCAGTATTATAGTTATCTGTTGTACCACACAAACCATCATCACAAGCTGTTGGGCTTATTGGGTTGTTTTCACACGCACAAGCCGCAAAATTGTATACATCGGCGGTATTACAATTGTTGTCGTTACAATCGGGAGGGGTGATGGGTGTATGCTCGCACTGACAAGTGGCGGTGTTATACACATCTGTTGTACCGCATAAATTGTCATCACAATTGGGTGGAACAATAGGCGTGTGTTCGCATTCGCAGGTAGCAGCATTGTAACTGTCATCAGTACCACATAAATTGTCATCACAATTTGGTGGAACAATAGGCGTGTGTTCGCATTCGCAAGTTGTTGTGTTGTAGGTGTCGGTCGTGCCACAATTATTATCATCACAATTCGGTGGAACAATAGGCGTGTGTTCGCATTCGCAGGTTGTAGTATTGTAACTGTCATCAGTACCGCATAAATTGTCATCACAATTTGGTGGAACAATTGGTGTATGTTCGCATTCGCACGTAGCAGTATTATAACTGTCATCTGTACTGCACAAACCATCATCACAAGCTGTTGGACTTATTGGGTTGTTTTCACACGCACAAGTCGCAAAATTGTATACATCGGCGGTATTACAATTGTTGTCGTTACAATCTGGAGGGGTGATGGGTATATGCTCGCATTCGCACGTTGTGGCATTATACACATCTGTTGTACCGCATAAATTGTCATCGCAATTTGGCGGGATAATTGGGGTGTGTTCGCATTCGCAAGTTGTGCTATTATAACTATCATCAGTACCACATAAATTGTCATCACAATTCGGTGGCACAATTGGCGTATGTTCGCACTGACAAGTAGTGGCATTATAACTGTCATCAGTACCGCATAAATTGTCATCACAATTCGGTGGAACTATAGGCGTGTGTTCGCATTCGCAGGTTGTAGTATTGTAACTGTCATCAGTACCACATAAATTGTCATCACAGTTTGGTGGCGTGATGGGCGTGTGTTCGCATTGACATGTCATTGTGTTGTAGGTGTCGGTCGTGCCGCAATTGTTATCATCGCAATTTGGTGGTGTGATCGGCGTGTGTTCACATTGGCAAGTTGTTGTGTTGTAGGTGTCGGTCGTGCCACAATTATTGTCATCGCAGTTTGGTGGCGTGATGGGTGTGTGTTCGCATTGGCAAGTCGTTGTGTTGTAGGTGTCGGTCGTGCCACAATTATTGTCGTTGCAGTTTGGTGGCGTGATGGGTGTGTGTTCGCATTGACATGTCATTGTGTTGTAGGTGTCATCTGTGCCACAATTGTTGTCGTTGCAATTCGGTGGCGTGATGGGTGTGTGTTCGCATTGACAAGTCGTTGTGTTGTAGGTGTCGGTCGTGCCACAATTATTGTCATCGCAGTTTGGTGGCGTGATGGGTGTGAAAACAGCCGTCAAAGTGCCTGTTGCTACGATATTAAAACTATTATTGTTGTTGTTGGGATTAGTCAAAGGCGGATTATTGGTGAGCGTCCAATGACTAAACGTATAACAATTTGAGCTGGGAGCGGCACTAATGTTGAGCAGTTGGTTGAAAGGTACCGTAAAAGTTTGCGGATAATTGTTGATAGTATTGCCATTGATGGTTATCGTGCCTGCGCCGTTGGGCGAAACCACCACAGTTAGCTGCACCGTAGCAGGACTAAAGTATGCTGTAATGGTGTCGTTGGCAGTAAGGTTGGCAATAATGCTGGGGTCGTTGAGGTTGCTGACAATGGTGTTATTGACTTCCCAATAAGCGAACTGATAACCGTCGTTGGCGGTGGCAGTAAGGGGCAGGTCGGTATTACCGAAGTATTCACCCGTCCAAGGATAGCTACTTGGCGTAATGTAGTCGTCGATGGAGATAGTGCCACCGTTGGGGTCATTGACCGTAAAGACGATGGTATAAGGACCCGTAGCAGGCGTACAATCTGCTATGCCTTCGTTGATATAACTGCAACGTTCCAAAATAAAGTCCCGCATCTCTATGACATTCTGCTGCCAACCATTGACCGTTCCACCCCAGCGAGCCACTTGGCGCGGCATTTCGGGTGATAGTTCGTTGTACATCGAGTCGAGCAAAGCTACCATATATTCACAAGAGAAGTAGGTATTGTTCAAATCGGCGTATCTATTAATGTACATATCGCGCACATGGTCGTTTTCCATCAATTTGGTCAATAGCGCAATATGCCCTTCGGGGTCGTCGACGGAGGGTGCGCTGGGGCCACAGGGGCTGGCGGTTGCTGATTGGTCGGGTATGCTTGTATAGTTGATATAATGGTCAAAAGTAGCATCCATATCCCACAAGGCATAGCGCCACTTGACATCACTATTGTTGCTATGCCACCAAGCCGTGTTCCAATTCAGCCAGTCAGAGCATACGGTTTGGGTGTTGATAATGACATAATCAATCAAACTCATGACATTAAATTGGCTTTCCACATAAGCATAATTACTGGCATTTGCCATATTGTTAGCCATGATGTAGCTGTATATGGCGTTCCATTGTGCCATATCACCATACTCTGCCCAAGTTCCGCCCCAAGTTTTGATGAAATCTATTTGGTTTCCGTCCTTATTATAATAAAAATCGGTATAGTCACTATCATCTACCTTTTCGCGAATTTCATAAATACCCCAATACTGTCCATTGACATACAAGACCGCCGGCTCCCATGTTCGTTCGTCTAACTGCAAACTGGCGCGTTGCGAAAGGGTATGCACATAAGCATCGCGCAAATAGGCTCCATCTTCAAAAGGATAATTGTCATTGGCGGCGGGCTTGAGGATAAGTCGCTGAAAACGGTCGCGCGGTGTGGTCGGAAACACTTGCTCACGCACAGCATAATCATAACCAAACTGGTCGCGTGCAATCAAGTCAATACCGCGCTGTTGATAAGCCCACGAGTCGTTGCCGTGTTTATTAAATTCGCCATACCCTTCGTCCAACTTGGTAAAACTTTCGTCAAACAATTCATAGCTACCGCGCGGAGCAGAGTTATTGCCGCCCAACAAAGTGGTGAGACCCGCTCCTGCCAACGAAATGATTTTGCAGGTGTGTGGGGCAACATTAATGAAATAGGTATTGGTTTCCACATAGCTGGGCAAATAATTAGCGTCGGCAGATTGTGCAAATGCGCGAATGACGCGCGTTTGGGTGACATTAAAAGCATTGTTATAGAGTGTGGCTGTGCCAGTCGGGAAATCACCATTGTTTGTATAGCGAATGGTGGCTGTGGCATCGGGGCAGGCAATACTCACCGACACAGTGCCACCATAGCTACCCGAGGCAGGAATGACGTTGGGTGTGGGCGTATAGCCTGCATAGTTAGCGCCGTTGTTAGAGGCGTTGGGTGTGGGAGTTGTAAAGACGCGCCAATTGTTGCTACCGTTAGGCGAACGTCCCCACGAGTGTTCTGTTTGGTTAGGAATATCGATGTTGTTGATGTCGATGACAGTTCCCGCTGCATTGCTGATGAGGATAGCTTCGCTGCCCTTAGTTTGGGTAATCTTAAAATTGGTGTGCATGCTATTGCCTGTGCCAGTATTTTGTCCTGAACACCAAACACGCAAGAAGCCATTATTGGGAATGTTCGTTCCGCTGGGGAAAGTCCATTTGGTAGGGTCTGTGGGGTCGTCACTAAGATGCCAATTGCTTAGATTTACGGCAGCACCACTGTTATTATATAGTTCTACCCAGTCTTCGTTTTCGCCAAAATTGTCTGTAACACCAGCATAGTTGGCAGCCGAAAATTCATTTATCACTACTTGAGCCTGTAGGAAAGAGGTAGAACAATAAGCAAAAAAACATAAAAAGAATAGTAAACGTACATTCATAGACAACAATTTTTGAGAAATAGAGAACAAAAAAAAGAGCGATAAAATACCTCAAAGATAGACGCAAAAAATAGCAGATAGGTTGCAAAAGAAAAACTTTGGGGTGTATAATTATATCAAGAATAGCCTTATTAGCAAGTTCGCCCGAAAGATAGGTAAAAAGTTAATACCAAACAAATAAACCCACACAATCGCTACAAAATTTGTGTTACAGATAATCTTAAGTTTATTGATTCGTTGCTCAAAAGACAAAAAGAAACCACCAATAAGGCTTTGTGTAGCACTTATTGGCGGTTATGATGGATAGATGATAAACAAAGTATTATCTCGACCAGAGAAAGATACTTTGTTCGGAATAAACTAAAGCTATGGTTGTATGTTACTATCAAACAATACTGTTTATTTAACAGCAGAAATATAGACCAATTGTTTTCTTTGGCGTGTGACCTTGCCATATTGACGCTCCATATACTCTGCAATGCGGTTGGCTTCATCCTCAAAACAAATCACAAAAGACGAACGGTCAAACACTTGCACATCGCGCGAAGGTAAACCCTTGATGCGAAGTCCATTTTCAATTAAATGAATCAGTTTTTTGAACGTAAAATCGTCTTTTCTGCCCAATTCTATATTCAATTTAACTTTTTTCTTCGTCTTTTTGCGGTCATCTTTGGAACTAACCAAATCGGGTTCTACCTCAATGTAATTGTTGGGGTCTAATTCGTTTTGATAAGATAATTTAAGAATAGAAGCCACCAAACTAACAGGATCACTTTCAGCAAGCAACTCTTCGGCTATATTGGAATAAGTAAAATGAACACCATTTTTGACTTCGTTCAACACCTCATCAATGATTCGCGTTTTCTTAGTGCCAATAAGTTCTTTAACAGAAGGCAATTGGGCGCGTTGTATCTTGGCTTTGGCTACTTTTTCGATAAAATCCAACTTACGGCGGTCGGCACGCGATACAAACGAAATGGCAGTACCTTCGCGCCCGGCACGTCCTGTTCTGCCTATGCGATGCACATACACTTCGGGGTCGTGTGGCAGCGAATAGTTGATAACATGCGTTAGATTATTGACATCAATACCACGTGCAGCCACATCGGTCGCCACCACAATATTGACTTGTTTGGCTTTGAATTTTTGCAAAATACGTTCGCGTTGGTTTTGCGAAATATCTCCGTGCAGTGCCTCAGCAGCATAGCCGCGCGAAGCCAATTGCTCCGTCACTTCGTCTACATTGGCTTTGGTATTACAAAAAACAATGCCATAGAACTCCACATCAAAGTCTATGACCCGACAAAGAGCAGTTAGTTTGTCATTCGGTTTGATTTCGTAATACACCTGACGCGTCAATTCGGTGGTGAGTTGTTTGCTCTTAACGCTCACTAGTTTATATGTCCCCATATAGTTGCGCGCCAATTGCAAAATGCGGTCGGGCATGGTAGCAGAGAACAACAACATACGGCGTTCGTCGGGAACATGTTCCAAGATGGTTTCGATATCCTCAACAAAACCCATATTGAGCATTTCGTCGGCTTCGTCAAGCACAACAAATTTCACATTGCTCAAGTTAATAGTCTTGCGTTCGAGGTGATCCAAGATGCGTCCTGGTGTTCCGACAACGATATCTATACCGCGTCGCAATTGTCTAATTTGCTCCACAATAGACTGACCACCATAAATAGCGGTGATGCGCAGTTTTCGTTTAGTTTGGAAAGTGTTAATTTCTTCAGCAACTTGGATAGCTAATTCGCGCGTAGGAGCAAGGATAATAGCTTGAGGTGTATCAGCAATAGTGGTAATACGTTCTATCAAAGGCAGCCCAAAAGCAGCCGTTTTACCTGTTCCTGTTTGTGCTTGCCCCACCACATCGGTATCCCCTGCCAACAACAAAGGTATGGTTTGCGCCTGAATGGGCGAGGGTTCGGTAAAGCCTTTTTGTTGCAAGGCAGCCAATGTGTCGGCGGATAAGCCTAATTCTTCAAAAGTTTTTGGGAAAGACATATTTTTTAATGTTTCTTTTTAATGGGAGGTCGGAGGAGGAGGGGAAGAGGAAAGTGCGTTTATCATTTTGTTTTGTAAGGACTGGATATGCCCTTTTTTGCGAATGGCATGGGTGAGTAGATGTAGTTTTATTTCGACATGACTTTTCTGCCATTTCATTTCGCCTCTTTTTCTAGCTTCTGCTATGCGAAAATGGCAAATATCAATCAAGTTGTGTCCACGCAACAACTGTAGATGATTGTTTTGCAAGTTGATTAAAAGATCTTTGGGTGGTGGTATAAAACGTTCTTGTTTCAAAAAGTCGGGTGTAAATTGTAGTTGTTCGCGCAAAAATTGTCGAGAATCCTGCAAGTTTATGCCAAGATTATCCAAACCTTGTTCTATAATTTTGCGTTGTTCAGTTTCATCATCTAATGTTGCTACTTTAGATAACAAATCATTAACTCGAAAGGCGTACCAAAGAAGATATTCACCTAAAAGCTGTTCTTTCACAGTTTGGCGAGTAAGGCAAAGCAATAAAAGATTTTCAAAATCGCTTTCTGCATCTATCAACAAATCATTTTCTATACTATAACCGTATGTATAGCACAAGAGAGAATACTTGGGTTTTAGGTGTTCAAAAAACACAAACATATCTTTGTCGCGCACAAACAAACGAGCAAAGGGGTAAAGGTGTGGTTCTTCCACAACTTTTTTTACCACTTTCATAAGATTATCTTTACCAGTACAACTAATGATATTTTTTCCACCAATATCTACTTGTGCATTGGATTCGTGAAAATGTTCTAACAGCCAACGACATGCCATCGTATCTTCTACACCTTCTACTAAAATGGTAGGAGAATCGGTTTTTCTTAGATGCCTTAGTATTTCCGCTGGAGTTCTTGTAATTATTGCCATATCAAAATCCTTTGTCTTTGTTAAGTTCTATTTCATATTCGGGATACAAAGCCGCTATGAAATCAGAATGTGTTGTCATAATAAATTGGTTAGAAGAACTTTGTTCTAATAGCAAAGGAACAAAAGCTCGTTGCCAATCGGGATGTAAACTTAATTCGGGTTCATCGATAAAAATAGTGGCATTTTTTGTAAAGATATTGTAACAAAAAAAAGCAAATAGCTGTTTTTCACCAGCAGACAATCGTTGGCTAGGAATAGGATGGAATTTATTTGTTGTACCTACAGTCAACTTATTGGTCAACAAGATGCTTTTTTTGATGTGTTGATCTACCAAACTATGTAAGGTGTTAATACCTGCCTCTAAAGCAGTAAGTTCTTTTTGTGCCGTCTTTATTATATCTGCTATACCATTATTAGTGTTACCCTTTTCTGCTATTTTGAGTATAGCTTCATCTTTACTCTTGTTTATGTTGTCTTTTTGAGTGCCAATAAAAGCCATTTCTCCGCTCACCTGTCTATCCAAATCATTCGTTGAAACGTATGCTACAAAACGATGATTATAAGAACTTTGCGAAGATAATCGTTGCGACAAATCATTAAAGGCTTGATAAATTTCATTATTTTGCACCTCTTCTCCAATTTTAGGCACTATGGTATAACCTCCTTCAATTCGGCGAAAACTAGGAAAATATAAAGAAGAATGTATACCATCTTCTATTGGGTACAATGTATAGTTGCGAATAGGCTTAAACGTTCTTTGTTCTGTAGCAATTTGTAGGTCGAATAGTTTTTGGTCTTTCGATATCTTTATAGTGGCTTTATCCGTCAGAACTTCTATCGATGTAAAATCTATTTCTTGTGTCAAAATATCGAAACGCCCCGATATACAGCACCACAACAGCTTCAGCAAAGTGGTTTTGCCGCTACCATTGCGTCCTGTAATGATATTCAGTTGGGGATTAAATTCAATAGTACTGTCATTCCCTTTTTGTCCCAGCAAACCCTCGTAAGTGATAGATTTTATCATAATTTGTTATTTTTTCTTTAAAAACTACCGCCCCAATTCCTCAGCCCGTCGATAGGCAGCCATCAAGCCTTCCTGAATGCCCTCGGACAAATGATAGGTCTCAAACACCTGTAGCGCGGCTTCGGTCGTGCCGCCTTTTGACGCAACGCGCCGTATCCATTCCGAGCAGCTAAGGTTGCTTTTGTTGTGCAGGTGAGTAGCTCCCTGAATCGTCTGCCACACCAAAAGGTCTGCCTCTGACTCGGAGAAACCCATCTTTTGGGCAGCGTCCATCATGCTTTGCATAAAATAATAGATATAAGCAGGACCACTACCCGACACCGCCGTTGCTGCATCTATCATCGCTTCGTTTTCGAAATAAATAGCACGACCTGTGGTAGACAGAAGGTTCTGAACTTGTATCAATTCGTGGCGTGTAACGGCTTCGCTGGCGGTGAAAGCAGTCATGCCCATGCCCACTTGAGCAGGAAGGTTCGGCATCGCACGCACCACCTTCGTCAAACCCAAACCTGCTTGAATACTCTCCATGCGAACGCCTGCCATAATGCTTAACACCAATTGTTGTGGTTGCAAATAGGGCTTGATTTCGGCATACAACTGCGCAGAATCTTGAGGCTTGACTGCCAAAACAATCAACTCAACCTCCGAAATGAATTCTCCCGCACCAGTCTCTATGTTGGCATGTAACTGACGAAGCAACATTTCGGTGCGTTGCGGGTTGCGGTCAAATATCGTCAAATCGTTCGGGCGAATGATGTGTGCCGACAAAAAACTTTCGGCAAACGTGAAACCCATATTACCGCCGCCAATAATTAATACAGTCATTGGAGAAAAATTACTACAACAATAAATGAAAGACAAAAACAAACAAGGTTTCTCTGTTTTGTATAAGCCCAGAGAAACCTTGCTGGAATGTACAGACAAAACAAAACCCTGTCACCTACCGAAAGTAGGTGAACGGAAGTTTGTTTTTGCAGCGCATTTACCGAAATAGCAATTTAAGCGTTTTCTATTTGCATTTGATTGCGATAAACTGCTTTTAGTATTTCGGCACGACGGTTTACTGACGGTTTAGTAAATGCTTTGCGACGACGAAGCTGACGCAAAATGCCAGCTTTTTCGTACTTCTTTTTGTATTTTTTCAGAGCTTTGTCTATAGTATCAGACTCGCGGGTGTCAATAATTAACATGTATGCTATTTGTTGATGGTTATACACTATTTTGAGGGTGCAAAGGTACGCTTTTTTTGGCGTTTTGTATATACACTCGACAAAAAAAATTTTTAAATAATGTTTTTGGACAAACAAACGCTCTTTTATAGGTGGTGAAGTGCCTCACATAGACCAGAATATTCAAAAGAAAACAAACTCTCGCCAAAACCTTATAAACTGAGACAAAAAGGCGATTATTATTCGTTTTTTGTTTAAAATAAAAACAATTTGTTTTTTAAAAATTTGTTTTTGATTTAAATTAAATGCCGTTTTTTTGCTCCAAAATACCAAAAACTGCCTATCTATAAAATATATAGATAGGCGTTTTTTTTTGATTATTGATAATCTTCTATAGGAGGGCAGGTACAAATTAAGTTACGGTCTCCATAAGTATTATTCACCCTTCCTACAGAAGCCCAGAATTTATGTTTTTTCAAATAGGGTAGGGGATAAGCTGCCTTTTGGCGCGAATAACTATAGTGCCATTCGTCGTTGGTTACTTCGGCTATAGTGTGTGGAGCATTCTTTAAAACATTTTGAACAGGGTCAGATTGTTTAGACTCTATTTCTGCTATTTCGGAACGAATGCTTATCATTGCGTCGCAAAATCGGTCTAATTCTTCTTTTGATTCGCTTTCTGTAGGCTCTATCATTAATGTTCCAGCAACAGGAAATGAAACCGTAGGGGCATGAAATCCATAGTCCATCAAGCGTTTAGCAATATCTTCTGCTTCGATATTGGCACTTTGCTTAAAGGGACGTATATCTATGATTAACTCATGAGCAACACGGTTATTTTTTCCTACATACAAGACTGAAAAAGCCGCAGACAAACGTTGTTTAATATAATTGGCGTTTAAAATGGCTATTTCGGTGGAGCGTTGCAAACCTATTGCACCCAAAAGACGAATATAGGCATAAGAAATCAATAAGATGCTGGCACTTCCCCAAGGGGCTGCGGCAACTGCTGACACTGCTTGGGAATTTACAATAGGCTTTGTATAAGAGTGAGTGGGCAAAAAATTAATCAAATGCTCGGCAACACAAATAGGACCCATGCCAGGACCTCCGCCACCGTGTGGTATGGCAAATGTTTTGTGTAAATTTAAATGACACACATCTGCACCTATTGTAGCGGGATTTGTCAAACCCACTTGGGCGTTCATATTTGCCCCATCCATGTAGACTTGTCCGCCATAGCGGTGTATAGTATCACAGATAGTTACAATATCTTCTTCATAAACGCCATGTGTTGAAGGGTAAGTAATCATTAAACAAGATAGCTTGTCGGCATATTGCTCGGCTTTGCTTTGTAGGTCTTGCAAATCTATGTTGCCCATTGCATCACATTTTACTACTATTACGTCCATACCCGCCATAACAGCACTTGCAGGATTTGTACCATGTGCAGATTGTGGAATAAGCGCTATTTTTCTTTGTTCATTGCCTTGTGCATGATGATAGGCTCGTATAACCATAAGACCAGCATATTCGCCTTGTGCGCCCGAATTGGGTTGTAAGGAACAGGCAGTAAATCCCGTAATTTGGCAAAGGTATTGTTCCAACTCCTGAAAAATTTGTTGGTAGCCTTTGGTTTGTTCTAATGGCACGAATGGATGTATTTGAGCGAAATTAGCAAAACTTATAGGCATCATTTGCGTTGTAGCATTGAGCTTCATTGTACAAGATCCTAATGGAATCATGCTGAACGCTAAGGATAAATCTTTTTGTTCTAATGATTTTATATAACGCAACATTTGGGTTTCTGAATGGTGGCTACGAAACACCTCATGGGTTAAAAAATCTGATTGCCGCTGTAAAGTAGGTGGTATATGGTCGTGGGTATATGCTGCAAGCTTTGTATTTTCTATATCTGCTGCTTCTGCAAAGATATTGATGATACATTTTATATCGCTAATAGTTGTGGTTTCGTCAATAGCAATACCTATTTTTTCTTCGTCGTTGTCAAAATAGCGGAAGTTTATTTGGTCTAATACTGCTACTCGTTTTATCCGTAAGGCAGATGTATTGGGATTATTGCTAAGGTCTATTAGTAGTGTATCAAAAAAATGTTCATGTTTGATGTCATAACCCAATGCAATAAGGTTGTTATACAATAATACAGTGTAATGATGTGTCCTTTGAGCTATATTTTTTAGCCCTGTTGCACCATAAT
The DNA here is from genome assembly GCA_016787295.1 of Chitinophagales bacterium. Lineage (GTDB taxonomy): Bacteria > Bacteroidota > Bacteroidia > Chitinophagales > UBA2359 > JAEUUX01. The sequence continues at coordinate 6,564 of JAEUUX010000152.1, read as the reverse complement.
AAACAGCATACATAGATGCCATAATAGCCAAAAGCGCTTGTGCTGTACAGATATTGGAAGTCGCTTTATCGCGTCGGATATGTTGTTCACGGGTTTGGAGTGCCATACGCAAAGCCCGATTTTGATGTTTGTCAATAGATACACCAATAATACGTCCGGGAATTTGGCGCTCCAAGTGTTTTTGTGTTGCAAAAAAGGCAGCATGAGGACCGCCGTATCCAAGTGGTACGCCGAAACGTTGGGAATTTCCCACTACAATATCTGCTCCCCATTCACCGGGGGCTTTCAGTAAACAAAGGCTTAACAAATCTGTTGCTACTACCAAACCCGCCCCAACAGCATGGATTTTTGTAGCCAAGTCGCTATAATTTTCAATAGCTCCTTCATTATTCGGATACTGTACTAAATAACCAAAACTATCTTCGGTATATTCAAAAGCAGCGGGTGAAACAATACGTAGGTCTATATTTAATGGATTGGCTCTTGTTTGTAAGACAGCCAGCGTAGCAGGAAAACATTGATCGGACACCCAAAAAACATGGCGTTGTATAGCATTTGAGCTTTTGTTTTGGGAACGGAATAGCAATTGCATTGCCTCAGCCGCTGCTGTAGCTTCGTCCAATAGGGAAGCATTAGCAATAGGCAAGGCGGTTAAATCCGACACCATTGTTTGAAAATTTAACAAGGCTTCTAAACGTCCTTGTGCTATTTCGGCTTGGTAGGGCGTGTATTGAGTATACCACCCTGGATTTTCGAAGATATTTCGCTGTATAACTGTTGGCGTATGTGTTCCGTAGTAACCCATGCCTATATAACTTTTCCAACGCTGGTTTTTATCCATTATATGACGAATGAATTGTAGATATTCACTTTCGGACATAGCTTCGCCAATGGGTAATTTTTGCGTTAACTGGATAGCTTTGGGAATAGTTTGGTCGATTAATTCGTCGAGGCTTGTAAGTCCCAGATATTGCAGCATTTCTTCTTGTTCTGCCATAGAAATTCCCAAATGGCGCGACAAAAAAGGCTCGATAGTAGGTATCATATTTATAGTTTATTAAGTTATTAGAAAGTTAGGATAAAAGTATAACATTAAAAAAACCTTACAACAAGCAAGTATAAAACAAGTTTGTTGCAAGGTTAATAAAAAAAAAGCAAACCTTATTTACCCATGCAGTACTACAAAATACTGTTCAGTAATTTTTTAACATGATATTAGGCGGGTAATAAAGTAAAGGTCATTTCAGTAGGTTTATCTTTAGCAAAAATTATGTTTTTTTGTTCGTAGCTCTTATAGCCGATGGCAGCTACTAATACATCAAAATTGCCAGATTCTACCTCTATTTCAAAATTGCCTGCTTGGTCTGTAATCGTTTCGTAGCCAGAATCTACTAAACGAACGATGGCTTCGGCAATCGGTTCGTCTTGCATATTTTTTACACTGCCTTTGAAAATACTTGCTCCACCTGTGGCATTTTTGGAACGGATTAAACTAATGTCAATGAAGTCGCTGATTCTTTCAGGCTCATAACGATATTTATTCATCAATGCACCCAAAACACCATAGAGTTCTTGACAAGTTATTTGATGTTGTTTATAAAGGAGGGACGATAATTTTTCGCTTTGACCTTCTTGCTTTTGTTGTGCCATACGCGCACCCATCAATTGGTTGTAATATGTTTCTACCAAATGATGTACATTTGACAAAGCACTGTATCGCGACAGGGTAACGACTAAACTTTCTACGGCACTTACGCGTTGTTCATACGTACCGCTCAAAAAAGGTGTACGTTTGTTAGGAAAAATAGCACGCTCTTGGGGGGTATCTTCCACAAATATAGCTCTTACCAAGCCTTCCCAACGACGTAGATGCTGTGGTATTTCTGCCATAACGGTTTCAAAATTTAGCGTTTCGCCTTCATAAATACCCAAAAAGGCTTGTTTTTGTGCATATAGCTCTCTAAAAGAGATGTAGGCAGGCTTGAAGTTGCTAAGTATTACAGCAATATCCGTATCATTGTCAGCTTCAGCAGATAGCTTGGCATAAGTATCTTCAAAGAGGGTTAATGCTAATTTCATGCTTCGCCCAGTATTGACATAGAACGTATTGATTTGGAAAATCCAAGATCTTTCCATACAAAAATGGTTTTAAATCGGTTAAAGATAAATAATTAGGTAGTTTGTTTAATTGTAGTAGAATGTAGGAATGATATTTTGAGGCTTGAAAAAGAAAAATTTTATTACACAACACAAAATACAAACTTTGTGTGGATGGGTGTAAATAATTTTTTTTTTTGGAGCATTTAATAAAATAGGGTATGCTTATTGAACAAAAACAAGTTTATAAGGATTAGCTACTGAATACATGCCAAATTTTTTCAACAAAGAAACTTCATCTGCTGGCTCTCCTTTCTTTAAAAGCCGCTGTGCTTTGATACGATTTGGGCTTGGTATGCGAATCACAAAAAAAGAAGATAAAGATTTAGATGTGTACACTTTATCTATATCAGGAAAATTTAAAATAGGATGAATAATCGTTTGTTGTTTAAACTCTTCGGAGTAATAAAACGTCCATAAGCTATTTTGATAGGTTAATGTACCTATTAAAAAGCTTTTTAAAAAAAGGTTAAATTCAGTAAAATCTTCTTTAGGTTGTTCTTGTTTTGGTGTATGGCTGTAAAATTTCAAAAAAACTAGTAGCTTGTTAATAATAGAAACCATACTCTATTAATTAGTACGTAAAAAAAAGTTAAAAACTTTATTTTTTATAAAAAAAAAATAACACAAACAATTTTAGATACCAATAGTTTAAATAGTAATTAGTTTTATTCCTTCTTTCTTTACAAAACACCGCACAAAGGTAATGTCTTTTTTTCTAAATTCCAAATTTTTTTACAACTTTTTTTATTTTTTTGTCATTTTTTTTATTTTTTCTATCAAAAGTCTTTATTTAAGGGGTATTTTGCTATACAATTAGCCCATAGTTTGTAAAACAGACTGTCATCAAGCAATAGCCTTATAGCTGCTACTAATATCGTGCCAAATTTTGTCAAGACATAACCCAAAACCTATTAATTCACGTATTAGAAAAATAACTAAATTGGCTTTCCTATTTTATAAACTACTGCTGTAAGTCTTACAGCGATAGTTTTTTTTTGTTTATTGGTGGTATATAACGTACAAACGCCATTTGGTTTTGTTTGTTGCTGCTGTATTTTTTTTGGTGCAAATTGTATTTTTTTTAAATATGCTGTAAGTTTTACAGCCAGATTTATGTTTTTTGGATATTGGTTGTAAGTATTACAGCCGATGTTTGTTTTTTATTATGATGGTTGTAAGTATTACAGTCGTTGTACAGTGTTTTTTATGATGATTATATGCAGTATAGCAATAGGTGATAAAAAATGCCAGCGTTTGTAGTGTTTGTAAAAAAAGAGGATTTTAATTTTTGGTTTTTAATTGTTAATTATTAATGGTTAATTGTTAATGATTTTGGGTCGATTTGGTTTATTGTTTGTCGCCATTTTATGATTATTTTTGGGGAAAATTTTTAGATTAGTGGAAAATGTTTTGGTTGTTTTTGTGTCACCCTTTCAGGGTTTTATAAATGTTTGCTGTATTTTGTTTTGCTATAAACTTGTCACCCTTTCAGGGTTGTTTTTAATTGTTAATTGTTAATGGTTAATTGTTAATGATTTTGGGACGATTTGGTTTGTTGTTTGTCATCATTTCATGATTATTTTTGGGAAAAATTTTTAGATTAGTGGAAAATGTTTTGGTTGTTTTTGTGTCACCCTTTCAGGATTTTATAAATGTTTGCTGTATTTTGTTTTGCTATAAACTTATCACCCTTTCAGGCTTGTTTTTAATTGTTAATTGTTAATGGTTAATTGTTAATGATTTTGGGGCGATTTGGTTTATTGTTTGTCATCATTTCATGATTATTTTTGGGAAAAATTTTTAGATTAGTGGAAAATGTTTTGGTTGTTTTTGTGTCACCCTTTCAGGGTTTTATAAATGTTTGCTGTATTTTGTTTTGCTATAAACTTGTCACCTTTTCAGGCTTGTTTTTAATTGTTAATTGTTAATGGTTAATTGTTAATGATTTGGGGACGATTTGGTTTATTGATTGTTTTCTTTTGGGTGCTTGTTTTTTATTTGTTTTTATAATTTGTGGAAAGTGTTTTGTTTGTTTTCGTTTTTTGTAAAGCAATAAAATAAAAAACACTGTCTCTCTGGGTATTTACAGAAAAACAGCGTTTTTTACTATTAGATAAACAACAAATATAGACAAAGTTACAAAAATATTTATTAGGTTTTTTGGGGTAAAGCATTGGCAGCAATTAAACTTTGCCTAAAAGATGTGTGACGCATGTAGGTACTAGAAACCAACTCGGAGCAATAAAATGACCATCGTTTTTTTATTTCGGTGTCTTGAATATTATGCCATAAAGCTAATAGTCTTGCTAAGTCTTCGTATTCGTGTTTTGTTGGCTTACTGTTCATTATTATACCCACTAATGGCACTATTGCTAATTCTAAAACTTCTTTTGGATAATATACTATAGCTAATTGTACTAAAGTAAACACTTGGCTACGTTCGTAAAAATCTTTCAAGTTATAGGACAAAATAAAGTCGCACAAATCGGTGATTTTTTGCTCTTGTATCAAAATTTGTGCAAAAAACATGGGTTCTTTAGACAAACTTTTAATAAAAGTGTCTTTTTCATGCTTCGTCCAAATGGTATTTAATATGTTGTACTGCTCAAAACTTTGATTAGAGAGGCATAATTGTTCATAAACTTGAATAAAAAAAGTTCGGTCGTCGGCTGGATTTATGTCATCAGCTACCAATGAAGCTATCATTTCATTGTGATTTGTAAAGGCTTCTTTGGCAAATTTGTAATACTGTTCTTTGTTTTGTTGCTCTTTATAGTATTGCAAAATGTCTGTTGCCACATCTGCCCCTTCATCAAATGCGTCCAAAGCTACTGCTTCCCATTCTTTGAGCCGTCCGAGCATTTTTAACCAAGGTAAACAAATTGTTGCAACATCTTTGAGCAAAAAATCTCTGTTCAAAAAAATATCACAAGCATAAGTGGCTGTTTCATGGTCTTGTGTAAAATGTAATAATGGTTCTGCAATGTACGAAAAGTCATATTTTGGGTATAATTCAGTATTATCTACTATTTCGTCTATTAACTGTTTGGTATCTTGTGTAGATAAAGTTTTTTCTAAAAACATATTACCGGTATCGGGCAAAGTACTGTTTAATTCTTTAACTATTTCGTTCATGCAGTCATCAAGAAATGTATCTACTATAAGTTCATTGTCATAATAAACACTGTAAACTTGTTTGTAATAAACATCAGACACAGCCATAAACAATCTAAATGCTTGTGGTACTTGATTTTGGTTGAGCAATGTTTTTATTTTATTAATTTTCTCTGCCAAAAACACTGTGCTAAATTTTATTTTTTCTTTTTTTCTTGTATCAAAAGGGTCTGGTTTTTTATTTATATGCACCTTGCCTTCTCTAACTTCTGTTGGGGTCATCTTAAATGTTACAATTTTATCAAAAATACTAATAGTTTCTTTTTCGATGTCTATTTTGATTTCAGTGCTTTGATCATTTTTTATAACAACAGGTGGAGGAATAGGGGTAGGTGTTTGTAGGCTTTCGGGAGTTATTTTCAAAAATTTTAAGAACTTAGTGCGCAATTTTTCGTCGTTAAGCAAAATCTCCCGCAAAAAAGCTTCTTTTTGGGTCTTATCTGCTTTTTGATACACCTTCTCCATAAAATCAGGCACTTCTATATAATTTGGATCAAGCTCAAAATCATTATTAATAATCGCCAAACCAACCGCAACAATGTGTTTACAATCATCATCGTAGGGACAATTACAGGTCGTCTCTATGCCGTTTTCTAATAGTATAAAACGAACTTTGTAGGTGTATGTACCATATACTTTACCAACAAAAGTATTACCCCGTTGGACAAGTTTTTCAACATAGCCGTTGAGATAATAGCTCTCTCCACGTTCAAAAATTGTGGCACCAACCCATTTTTTTAAATAGTCTCTGGTTAATATAAACATGGTGAAAAGATTTTTATGGTAAATAATTGTTGCTTAATTTTTGGGAAAAATACCTATTGCTATCCACATTTTACACAATTGGCAACGAAAAGAGTTGATTTTAAGGTGTTTTTTTGTGAAAAGCAATGCGTTTTTTTAAAATAAGATTTGCTTGGTGGGGGTATAATAATTTTGCTGCAAAGATAAAAATAAAAATTTGAAAAGTAGTATAAAAAAGTTGAAAAAAAATGTAAGAGATTTATTTAAGGGGAGAAATAGAGAGGGGTGAGGTAATTGTTAATTGTTAATGGTTAATTGTTAATGATTTTGGGAAAGTTTGGTTTTTTGTTTGTCATCATTTCATGATTATTTTTTGGGAAAATTTTTAGATTAGTGGAAAATGTTTTGGTTGTTTTTGTTTGTCATGAAAAAAGGGATAAATAGTGTATTTGGGCTGTAAAAAATTTACTTAAGCAAGGGTTTTTT
>JAEUUX010000113.1 GCA_016787295.1 Chitinophagales bacterium | reverse complement strand
TTAAATAACGATTATTTGTCATGCGATGGCAGTTTTTTGTCATGAAGCAGCAGTTTTTTGTCATGAAATGCCAATCTTTTGTCATGAAGCGGCAGTTTTTTGTCATTAAATAACAATTATTTGTCATGCGATGGCAGTTTTTTGTCATGAAGCGGCAGTTTTTTGTCTTTAAATAACAATTATTTGTCATGCGATGGCAGTTTTTTGTCTTTAAACAGTCTATCCGCAACAACAAACGCAAAACAACACCACCAAAGAGAACAAATCCGACGGAGTGAAACGTTTATAGCAACAACAAACAAAACAAAATTTAACACAAACCCTGAAAAGGTGAAATGGTTTCGCAAAAAATGGTTTTGATTATCACGATATTGTATCTTGTGCTATAAACTTGTCATCTTTTCAGGGTTTATTTTTTGAAATACCTATTTTTATGCAATGTAAATATTGGGGTTTTCGTCTTTACATAACGATTTTTTGTTATATTTTGCCTATTTTTTGTCTTCAATAACGGTTTTATTGATTTTTGATAACGTAATAAGGGTTTATTTTGTTGTATAACTATTGCGTGTTTTGCCGTTTTTTAATCACCACTGCGTTTAGCACCGCGCGCCAATTGTAAAAACACACCGTCCATGTCTTCTACCCCAAATTGTTGTTTTAATTTTTGTGGCGTATCTAAGGCAGCAATGGCACCGTCGACCATAATGGAAACACGGTCACAATATTCGGCTTCGTCCATGTAATGTGTGGTCACAAAAATGGTAATTCCGTTGGCAGCAGCTTCGTAAATCATGTCCCAAAACTGTCTTCTTGTGATGGGATCAACGCCTCCTGTGGGTTCATCTAAAAAAACGATTTGCGGACTGTGTAAAATAGCGGTGGAGAAGGATATTTTTTGCTTCCAACCCAAAGGTAGCGAACGCACCAACTTGTCTGCCTCTGCCTCAAACTGTAATCGTTCGAGCAATTCGGCTGTTTTTTGCTGTAGTTCGCGTTTAGGAATGCCATAGATGCCCCCAAAAAAATTAATGTTCTCCCGCACGGTCAAATTGTCGTATAACGAAAATTTTTGGCTCATATAGCCAATTTGTCGCTTAATTTGCTCGCTTTGTGTATACACATCGTAGCCCGCTACCGTAGCTTTGCCTGACGAAGGGAGCAGCAGTCCGCACAAAATTCGCATAGCGGTTGTTTTTCCTGCACCATTTGCCCCCAAAAAGCCAAATATTTCGCCCGCTTTCACGTCAAAGCTAATCGCATTAACCGCTATGAAGTCACCAAATCGGCGCGTGAGTTCGTGTGTTTCGATAACAATCTTACTATTATCCATTTTGCAAATCGTGTATTTCCATCAGCTCAATAAAAGCGTCTTCTATATTGGGCTGAATGGGTTTAAAAATTAGGTTTTGATGATTTTTTGCCTCCAAATAGGCTTTCGTAGCAGGCACATCGGCATCGGCTTGCTGCAAAGATAGATGTAGGTATTCGCCAAAGGCAAAACAGGACGTTGTTTTTTCGTATTGCCGCAAATCATTGAGCAATCGAAACATTTCGTTGCTTCTGACCGCAAACAAACGTTTTTTGTACTGCGACAATATGCCTTGTAGCGTATCGATACCCAAAATTTTGCTCTTTTGTATCAAGGCTATGCGGTCGCAACGCGAGGCTTCGTCCATATAAGGCGTTGATACGACGATGGTGATGCCTCTTTCTTTCAAACGGTCGAGCATATCCCAAAATTCTTTGCGTGAAACAGGGTCGACACCCGTTGTTGGTTCGTCCAAAAACAAGATTTTCGGTTCGTGAATCAAGGCACAACACAAAGCTAACTTTTGTTTCATTCCACCCGACAATTTTCCTGCAATACGGTCTTTAAACGGCGCTAACTGCACGTAAATATCCTCAATAAGGTGGTAATTCGCCTCAAAAGTGGTGTTAAAAACGGTCGCAAAAAAGTTTATGTTCTCCGTGATGCTAAGATCTTGGTATAACGAAAATTTTCCGGGCATATAGCCTACTTTTTTTCGAATATCCCACAAATCTTTTACCACATCTAAGCCTAAAACCCTTGCAACACCCGAATCGGGGATTAATAAGGTGGTTAAAATGCGAAACAAAGTGGTTTTTCCCGCACCATCTGCCCCAATCAGCCCAAACAATTCGCCTTTTTCCACCTCAAAACTCACTTTATCCAACGCCAAAACTTTACCTTTATCATAAGTTTTGACTAAATTGTCTACTATAACGGCTTTCATTTGGCAACAGTTTGGTTGTTAGGAGATAAAACGACTTCGCCATACATGCCAATTTTTAAATAGCCATCGTTAGGCACTTTAATTTTCGTGGCATAGACTAAATTGGTGCGTTCGTCTTTGGTTTGTATAGTTTTGGGCGTAAATTCGGCTTTGTTAGACACCCAAATTATTTTACCGTTCAATTCGCGATACTTTCCGTCCGTATCGTCAACCAATACCCGCACATTTTGGTTCAATTTGACCGACGATAGCTGTTCGCCCGAAATATAGGCACGCAACAACAAAGTATCTAAACTCGCCATCTTGAATAATGGTTTGCCAATGGTTGCCATTTCGTTGTTTTTGACATAAGTGAGCAAAACTGTTCCCTTTGTTGGAGCTGCAATGGTGCAATGCCGAAGCTGGTCGTCAAACATCGGAAGGCGCTCGGCAATAGGCTGTTGTTCGCTTAGGATTCCTTTGTTTTGGATAGCCACCATCTCTTTTTGTGACTGAATCTGTTGTTTAATAACTGTTTTTTGGCTTTCTGTGGCAGCAATTTGTTTTTGCAGCACGTTCATTTGCCCAACAATGTCGTCCAATTGTTTAGCAGGCACAGCGTCTGCTTTCACCAATTTGTCCATTCTGTTGCGTTCTTTCTCCAATACTTTCAACTGTTCCTGTTGCGTTTCGATTTGGCGCTGCAAACTCATCAGTTGCTCCTCCAATATTTGTGTTTGCGGAGTGGCATTGTTTTGTTTTTGCCCAACTGCGGCGTATGTAGCCTTCGTTTGTTGTTTTTGCAACTTAATTTGTTCGCAATCCAACTGTGCCACGACCGTTCCTTGCTGCACTTCGCTACCTTCTGCCACGTTAAAGGCAATAATTTTGCCCGTCGTTTCGGCAGATACAATAATTTCGTCGGCTTCAAACATGCCTGTGGCATCAAATTGCGCTTGTTTTTGTTCGCAACTTGTCCATAATAAACAAGCCATCAGGGAAATTACTATGTTATGTTTCATTACTTTTTTTGAATTTTTTTTTAATAAAAGTGATTTACGCTTTTGTTTTTTGTAACCCCAATCATCGACAAAAGAAAATGCGTGATAGTTTTTTATTGGGCTAAAATACTGGCTAAATATTGTGTAATTGCTTGATTATCAGGTGTTTATGTCTATAAAAATACCTTTTATGGCATTCCACAGCACTAATTTCCCAACGTAATTCCGAGTAAATAAACGGCTTGTAGCCGCTGTACCTCATGCAATGCCAAATTTTGGCGCGCTATATCCACATTATTCACTTCGGTCAAATAATCGTTGGTGGTGATAATGCCATTTTGCAATTGCACATCAGCCGTAGCCAACATTTTTTCTCTAATCTCAATTAATTTGCGGTCATTGCTAATCAAAACGTCCAATTTTTCAATATCTACCTTTTGTGATACTGCTTTGACTTGGGTTAGCCACACAAAATTTTGTTCCAACTGCCGTATTTTGTCTTGATTTATCCGCAACTGTTGGCTTTCGATGCTTTGGCTGTGAGAATAAAAATGCGTCAAAGGAACGCGCACCTGCACACCGCCAATTAGGTAGGGCTGTAGGCTGTTTGATAGAAAGTTCAAGCCCGGTCGCCCTAAGCCCGCTGTGGCAAAAGCGCCAACTTTGGGCATATTTTTGGCTTTTATAAGCTGTTCCGAGGCTGCAATTGCCTTTTTTTGCGCCTCAAAATAGCGTAATTCGGGTCTGTTAATCGTATATACATCACTTTTTGGTGTTAAATTATCTGCCACTAAGTTGCCTTTTTCCACATTTGGGTTGTTCGTGAGTAGCGATAAGGCTTTTAGCGCAGCCCCCTTTCTATTCGTCGCCTCCACCACTTGTTGTTCCAACTCCAATAGCTTTGCGTCCAACGCCAATACTTGATAATTCGTAGCCAAACCGCCCGACTTTAAATCAAGTGTTTTTTTGCGTTTATTTTCCAAGTCTTTTCGCAACAAAGCCGCATTGTCCAACTGTTTATTTGCCAATAAAACGCCAAAAAATAAGGCGCTAACCTGTTCGCGCAGTGTATAAATGTCTGCTTTCACCTTTTCCTGCTCTGCAATACTGTTAGCAAGTACAATTTTTTGTTGTTCTTTCGTCACACCACCGTCCCAAATCGTTTGGCTTAGGTCTAATGTCGCTTTGTATTGCCATTTTGACATTTCGGGTACCGTAATACCGGGCAGTTCAATGGGTAAATCAGTTGTACTTGATTGCCACGTTGCTTGTGCTGCGAGATTCGTTTGTGGCAACCAGTTTTTTTGCAACAATTGGGCTTGTAAATCGGCTGCTTCTTTGATAAACGGCAACAGCCCTGCCTGTGGACTCTGTTTTTCGGCTTGTTCGATACAATTTTGCAGCGATATGGACTCCTGCGCCCAAGCCATTCCACCGTGTAACAAAGCCGTTAACAATAAAATAGTGTTTTTGAATTGGCTATACTTTTGTGTTATATACCTCAACATCTGCATGATTTTTAATGATTTTTTATACCAACAAAAAAGAATGATAGTGACAAAAGAGAGGGTTAGAATTCCATTTTAATTAGTTCATTCGATAATTACCACATTGATTTTTTTTTGGGCGTTCCCCTGCGGGTCGGGCTGTTCTGGGCTTCGCTACCGCTTCGGTGCTGCGTTGCTCTCCGCACTGGCTAACGCCACCCGCCACATCCCTAACGCGCTTCGCCACTCGAAAAAATGATAACCTCATACCCAATAATGGCATTTTATTCCAACAAAATTTTAAAATAGAACACTATTTACACACTTTTTTTATCCTATAGGCTCCAACAAAACCTTGATATAGCGCTTCACCTCTTCGATTCGGGCTTGCATCAATAGTTCAAAGTCTTTGTCAGACAAATTAATTGCCTTGCAAAACAAGGGTTTGGACAAAAAAGGAAATACACACATACTCATGACCGACATCATGAACTGAACAGGGTTTAGTTCGCGCACCTTTTGGGCTTCCAAATCAGTGTAATAAGTTTGCAGCACCTGCATTAAGACTTCTGTAGGGATTTTCTGGGCGAAATCAGGATTTTTTTGCAAGGTATTAATAACAAAATGCGGTAAATACGGATTTTTAATAAGTAAACCAATGTGCAACTCGGCATATAGACAAACCTTTTCGGCAAAAGACGTGGCATGATTAAGTTCTTCTTGCAATCTGGGAAAGAATTGCGAGAATTTATCCTCAAAAATTTTCTCAAACAAAGCATCTTTCGAACGAAAATAATAATGTAACAAGGCTTTATTAATGCCTGCAAGGTCTGCTATCTCTTGCATACGCGACCCATCGTAGCCCGAACGGAGGAAAACCTGTTCTGCGGCGGCTAAAATCTTTGATTCTGTGCTAATTTTTTCGTTATTTTCCATGTTTTACCAATTAGTTTAACCAAATGGTTAATTTTGCCGCAAAGGTACGGTCAATTGCTTGAATTTTCCAAATTTTTTTTAATTTTTTTTTCGTTTATGCCTTTTCTGTGTTTCTTTTTTTGTTTTTGGGTGTTTGTTTAGGTGGTTTGGTGGTAGTTATTGGTTATATTTAGGCAAAAAACGACGCAAGATAATTTACTATATTATCTTGCGTCGTTTTTTATACAGAAAAATTACGGTACATTAAATCAAAAAACACGACAAACTTCGTCTACAAAAGACTAAACTTGTCGTGAGATTGTTTTATCAAATAGTGGTAAGTATAATCAAAAAAATAGTAGTTATTGAGGACTCGAACCCCATCTCCTCAAGGCATCAACACACAATTTCTGTTGTGTTCATGCGTTGAGGTGTAATACCAATTATACTAAATAACTATATTGACGATGATTCTAAAACAAAAAAGTGTTCAATTAGGTGTTTATCGATTTTTATTGCAAAATTACGCAAAAATCTCACATAGTCCATAGCTTTTGCAAAATCGATGGTAGGATTATCGCCATGACTTATTCTATTTCTTATGTCCCTCATTGAGTCAAAGGTTTCTTTTAGGTTTTTTTCTCTTAAATCATGGCTTTTATTTATTTTGCTATTCAAATCCATTAAAAAACCATACTCTAATAGATCGGGTATCATGGCGCTTCGAAATCTATCAGATGAAACTAAGTCTAAGATATACTTTGCTCCAATAGCGGCAAATAATTCACTTGGCATACGATAAGAAGCATTTTGCTGCAACTGTGAAATATGCTTTTCATACCGCATTTTATTTTTTCGTTTTGGTGGTTCTTGAAGTTTGCGTTTGTCTAATATTACTGTATCATCAATAGTTTCAAGCATTCTTTTGTGTCGCTCTTTGACATTATTTATTAAACTCTCTTTTCCTCCGTGAAAATCCATCATTTCTTCTATTACAGCCTTAAAATAAGCCTCAAAAAAGCTAAAGCTACTGATAATTAAATATTTTGATAAATTTTCTTTATAGTGCTTTGACAATTTTTTAATTCTATCCTCCGCTTCTTTGGAAAAATAATCGGGATTTGCGAGTGAAAAATAAGGTATTCCTTCTTCTTCTCCGCGAATAGTTTTCTTTATATTTGGAATAGCATGGCAAACCAAGACAGCAAAATCTAAAATTTCCTGTTGTTCTTTTTTTAAACGATTAAAAGATTGTGTGTGCGTAAGCATTTTTTGACATTAAATTAAATAAGACCGCTACGGACTCGCACCGCAACCTTGGAGTCAATTCTAAGTATCATGACTTGGGTAATCTCTTCATTAAAAAGAGACTCTTTTTTCATAATTAACTTGTTATTTTATATACCATGTGCTATCTTACACTAGTCGGTCTTATTTGAATAATTAATATTGGCTATTCCTAACAGCATCATCTATTTTATATAAGCAGTAGACTAAGTTTTAACGATGTTGTTATTTTATAGATAATCCCAAATTGTAGCTAAGTTGGCTTGGCTATATGTTCTTATTGTTACATCAATGGAAAAATTACCAAAATCCAGTGCAAAGATACACATTTTTTTTTAAACTGCCAAGTTTATCATTTTTTTGGAAAAATTTTTGTACAAAAAACACGACAAACTCAATCTTAGAAAGACCAAATTTGTCGTGTTGCAACAAAAAATGAATTTATTTCACCAAGAATGAGTAACGATAGTCTTTGGGAGGCACAAAATTCTCTTTAATCGCTCTTGCCGACACCCAACGAACGAGGTTGAGGTAAGAACCTGCTTTATCATTCGTGCCAGAAGCGCGTCCGCCGCCAAAAGGTTGTTGATTAACCACAGCTCCTGTGGGTTTATCATTGATATAAAAGTTTCCTGCTGCATGGCGAAGCCTTTCACTTGCCAACGCAATGACTTCGCGTTGTCGTGCAAAGAAGGCTCCCGTCAAAGCGTATGGAGAAGTGCTGTTCACTAAGTCAAGTGTGGCTTCAAAATCAGCATCTTCATACACAAAAACCGTGAGAACAGGACCAAACAATTCGTCACACATCGTGATATATTGTGGATCGGTGGTCACAATAACTGTTGGCTCAATGAAATAGCCTTTTGTTTTGTCATAATTTCCGCCTACCAAAATCTGTACGCCTTCGTGCGTCTTGGCTTCGGCTATATATGCCGTAATTTTGTCAAACGACCTTTCGTCAATGACTGCATTCACAAAATTACTGAAATCTTCAACATCGCCCATCTTAAACGACCGCACATCGGCAACTAATTGTTCCTGTACCTCGTTCCAGATACTTCGAGCAATGTATGCCCGCGAGGCAGCCGAACACTTTTGTCCTTGATACTCAAATGCCCCGCGCGCGAGGGCTACTGCCACTTCAGCAGGGTTAGCCGACCCATGCGCCACCACAAAATCTTTACCACCCGTCTCTCCCACAATGCGCGGATAAGAACGGTATTGGCTAATGTTGTTCGCAATGGTTTTCCACATCGTATTGAAAGTCCCCGTAGAGCCTGTAAAATGCACGCCCGCAAATTGTGGGTGTGAAAAGGCTATTTCGCCCAAAGTAGGTCCCGATACTTGCACCAAATTAATCACTCCGTCAGGCAAACCCGCTTCGTGCAAAATCTCCATAATGACATGTGCAGAATAGATTTGCGTTTCGGCAGGTTTCCACACCACCACGTTGCCCATCATAGCAGGTGAGCAAGGCAAATTGCCCGCAATGGAAGTGAAATTAAAAGGTGTGATAGCAACCACAAAGCCTTCTAAGGGACGATATTCCATTCTGTTCCAAATACCGGGCTGTGAGTCGGGTTGAATTTTGTATATTTCGCTCATGAAGTAAGCATTGTAGCGAAAGAAGTCTATCATTTCACAAGCACTGTCGATTTCTGCCTGAAAAGCATTTTTTGATTGTGCCAACATGGTAGCTGCGTTCATTTTGTAGCGGTATGGTCCTGCTAAAAGTTCGGCTGCTTTAAGAAAAATGGCGGCTCGCTCGTGCCATGCCATATTTTCCCAAGTGCTTTTGGCAGCTAAGGCGGCATCAATAGCTTGTTGGACATGCGTGGCATCGCCTTTGTGGAACACCCCCAAAGTGCGCGACAAATCGTGCGGCGGGTTTATCGCATAAGTTTGTTGGGTACGCACTTCTTTGCCTCCAATAATCATTGGCAAATCGGCTTGAGTGTTCTTTGCCGCTGCTAAGGCTACTTGAAGGGCGGCGCGTTCGGGTGAGTTGGGGGCATATCCCAAAACAACTTCGTTTTTCGGATACGGAACGTGGAAATAAGCGTTAGACATACTTCGATTTTTGTGGCAAAGGTACGCATTTTATAGAAATGTAAAGCATTTTTGCTCGTTTTTGTGCGCCTTTTGTCCATTGTTTGCTGCTTAGGGTGCGCCAAGTATAGACATAATATCAGTATCTTTGCACCAAATTGTGTACTCCCAAAATTCAAAGATATGTTTTCTGTTCCTAATCTACTCACATTGTTCAACTTATTTTGTGGTTGTTTGGCAGTTGTGTTTGCTTTCACCGGCAAGTTGCACTATGTGCCTTATTGTGTTATTGCGGCGGCGGCGGCAGATTTTCTCGACGGTATGGTAGCCCGCTGGCTCAAATCTAACTCTGCCTTGGGTATTCAGTTAGACTCTTTGGCAGATATGGTGTCCTTTGGCTTGGTACCGGGCATTGTTTTGTTCCATCTATTGGGGCAAGCGTGGGGTAGTGCTGCCACTTTGGGCTTAACCGCACCTGCCTTCATGCTCACCCTTTTTTCTGCCCTTCGTTTGGCAAAATTCAACATAGATACCCGTCAAACAACAGGTTTTCTCGGTCTGCCAACACCGTCTTCGACGCTACTGGTGGTCGGTTTGCTGTTTTGGCAGCAAAATAATTTTATGGGTGCCGCTCAATGGCTACAAAATCCTTGGCTACTATATGGCATTGTCATTGTCGTGTCTTATTTGTTGATTAGCGAGCTACCGATGTTCTCCCTCAAATTCAAAAACAAAGGTTGGGAAGGCAACGAGCAACAATGGTTAGGTATCAGTCTAAGTTTCATTTTGTTGGGCTTATTCAATGGTTCAGCCATTAGTCTTTCCATTATCCTATACATCTTATGGTCATTGATACGTTGGGTGATGGGCGCTGCAAAATAAGGCGGACTAAACCGAATGGAAAACGTTTTTGTTTTCTCCAAGCAGTATAAACAAAATCCATAGACCATGAAACCCCTTCGAAGGTGCTGAACCTTTGAAGGGGTTTGTTTTTTGGATATTTGGGTTAAACGTCTCGGTGTTCGAGCTAAACATTTAGGTCTTTAGGCTAAACATTTAGGTCTTGCTACGCCTTCTGATGTTTCGAACTTCTGAGGGCGTAGATTTTGGTATTTAGTAAAAAAAGTGGTATCTTTGCAAAGAAAAAACAACAAAAATGGCAAAAAAACAAAAATCTTTAGAACTTTCGGAGGCGATATTGATAGAAAACTTTGGCATAGAGCAGTTAGAAGCAACTGCTATACCCTTGTTAAGCGAGTGGATAGCGGTTGATATGAGTAATAAAAAACTCAATGATGCCGAAAACTATATGCTCAATATGGCACACAAAAAGCTAATAAAAAATATGTCATTTTGGAACGAGGAAGAACTGAAAATGAACTTTATTAGTATGATAATTGCTCTTGCCGAGTTTCAAGACCCAATAAAAAGCTACTATGACCGTGAAATGTCGGCAATGGTAGAGGGTATTTTTTTGAGTTGCAAGGCGGATATGCTGTTGTCTAAGGGTATCAGAGAATTGATAAAAGCACCTTATTTCTTTTTGCACGAGTATAAGCGCGAAAAAAAGTATTCGGGCGACCCGATAGGGCAAATGTTGGGCGGTATGTTGATAGCCCAAGCCCAAAACAACAACGGCAAACCGATATATGGCTGTTATGTGCAGGGACGATTCTGGTTTTTCTCTATCCTCGAAGGCAAACAATATATCATTAGCAAAGCCTTTGATGCGTCCGAAAAAGAAGAAGCCCTACAAATTGTTTTCATTTTGCGCAAACTCAAACAAATCATTCTCGAACGATTGATGGATTGATGGTGGTATGGTAACGCTGACAGGGTTCAAAACCCTGTCAGCGTTTATATTTATTATCGAAGGTTTGGCTTTTGGTATTTGTCAAAAAAAGCAGTATCTTTGCAAAGAAAAAACAAAGAAAATGGCAAAAAAACAAAAATCTTTAGAACTATTACAACCAATATTAGTAAAAACTTTTGGGCTGGAACGTGTGCATAAACCAACGTCTCTGCTTGCTGATTGGTTAGCCACAACAGGAGAACTAAACCAAGCAGACCAAGATTTGTTGCAAGAAGCGCAAGAGAAACTGATAGAAAACGCCGACATCTGGAATGAAGAAGAGCTAAAAATGCACTTTTTGAGTTTTGTGATATTCCTTGCTCGATTCAATAAACCGATTTGCACCTATTATGAACGCGAAATAGCGAGCATGGTTGGAGGGGTGTATATGACCTGTAAGACAGACATGATGTTAGCCAAAGGCATTGGCGAACTGATAGAAGCGCCCTATTTCTTTTTGCACGAGTATAAGCGCGAAAAAAAGTATTCGGGTGACCCAATAGGACAAATGTTGGGCGGCATGTTGATTGCCCAAGCCCAAAACAACAACGGCAAACCAATATATGGCAGCTATGTGCAGGGACGGTTTTGGTTTTTCTCTATCCTCGAAGGCAAACAATATGTCATTAGCAAAGCCTTTGATGCGTCCGAAAAAGAAGAAGCCCTACAAATTGTTTTCATTTTGCGCAAACTCAAACAAATCATTCTCGAACGATTGATGGATTGATGTTGATTAAAAAACCAAGCCTTCCGATGTTCGAAACATCGGAAGGCTTAGTTTTTGGTGTTTAGTAAAAAAGGTTGTACCTTTGCACTACTTTCACAAGCCTACAAAAATAATGTGAATGCCGAACGCATATTTTGGGTATTAGCTTTGGTTGCTTTGCGCTATCCATAGCTCCTCCAAAAACATTCTATCCAACAGTATGAAATATCTCCAAATCCGCGAAGAAGAACTCAAAAACAAAGTAGCACAAGACTATTTTTCGGCTTTTGACTGCACAAAAATCATTGGCAATATCGATTTTTGTGTGGCAAATCCTATTCCTTTGCCCGAACTTCATTCTTTGTTTTGGGCGGAAGCCAAGAAAGGCAAGGCAGACCTCTATACGGCTATCACCCAGTTGGTGCTAACCATTGGCAAGGCGCGCACTTTCGACACCTATCTGCCACCAGCTTTTGTGGGAGCGTTCGATGCCGAAAAAATAGCTTTTATTCCGTACAACAACGTCAATGATATTTTTTATATCAACGATTTCAATTGGAACGTCGCGCCGAGCAAACACGACACCAAAGAGTTCCAAATCATTATGGCAAAAGTCAAACACACCATCGATACCCATTCTTTGTTGTTCTACTTTGATGCCGATGATACCGAAATAGCCACTTTTATCCAAACCAACCTAACCAATAACAACACACAAACGTCCAAAATACAGATAGATAAAAACAATTTTATTGCTATCTACAGCAAATGGCTCACTTCTGTCAAACCAAGCATTGCGGTTAATTGGGAGATAGCCAAACGCAACGGACTTATCGATGGCGATTTTTATCTCGCCGATCTTTTGTCAAAAGACAACGAAACGATTAAGGATAAGTTGTATGTTTTGCTCAAAAAAGACTTCTACCATTTGGATAGAAGAATTGATGAGATGGGTATGTTTATTTCGCGCACTACTGCCTTTTTAGACCACCAAAAAGCACACACCCAATTTTGGAACAAATACGAACGTCCGCCCAAAGAAATATACTGGGACTACATTGTGGAACGGCGCGATTTGTTGGTGCCGCAAGATGTTCGGGAGCGCAAAGGCAGTTTTTTCACCCCTCAAATTTGGGTAGAACTTTCGCAGCGCTATTTGGCAGATGTTTTGGGCGAAGACTGGCAGGACGAGTACTACATTTGGGATTGTGCAGCAGGAACGGGCAACCTTTTGGCAGGCTTGACGAACAAATACAACATTTGGGCAAGCACCATCGACCAACAAGACGTAGATGTGATGCACGACCGCATCAAAAATGGGGCTAATTTGTTGGACAGCCATGTTTTTCAGTTCGATTTCCTGAACGATGATTTCAAGAAACTGCCCGCTTCTTTGCAAGACATTATCAACGACCCACAAGAAAGGCGAAAATTGATTATCTATATTAATCCGCCGTATGCAGAAACAGCTAAATATGGACAAAGCAAAGAAGGAGTTAGCTCCACAAAAATCCGTCAGCAATACAAAGATAAGATGAGTTTTGCGGTAAATGAACTGTTTTCACAGTTTTTTATCCGTATCCATGAAGAATTACCCAATGTTCTGCTCGCTTCTTTTGGTAAAGTTAAGTACATTACAGCTTCCAATTTTACCAAATTCAGGACACATTTTAGAGCCACTTTTAAGAAAGGTTTTATCTGTCGCGCCAATACTTTTGACAATGTAAAAGGACATTTTCCTATAGCCTTTATTATCTGGGATTTGTCTAACAAACAAGACATAGAATCGGTGACGTGTGATGCCTATAGTAACCAAGGTAAAATTGAGCAACAAAAAACGTTTTTCGCCGTCAAAAAAGGAAGTGTGATTAGTGATTGGTTGCGCTTATATTTTGACAAAAGCAAAATAATTGCCTATTTGCGGTTCATGGGACCCGATTTTCAGGGCAATACGGGTATTTTCTTTACGAATCAACCCAAAGAAAGCGACCTCAAAGAGTCTCGCATTACCACCATCACACCACGCAACTTGCTACAGATGTGCATGTACTTGTCTATCCGCCATTGTCAAAGTGCAACATGGCTCAATGACCGCGACCAGTTTTTGTTTCCTACCGAACATTGGCAAACAGACAGCGAATTTCAGAACAATTGCTTGATATATGCTTTGTTTCATGGACAAAACAAAATTAGTTCACAAGGCGGTATCAACCATTGGATACCTTTCACGGAGCAAGAAGTGGCTGCCAAAGACAAGTTTAAAAGCAATTTTATGACCCAGTTCATCAAAGGCAAACTCAAACCCAACGGCAACGGCACACTGCTCGAAGAGGAAAAAGTGCGTACCACACCCCTCGTTTTCTCGCCCGCTGCCGAAGCTGTTTTTGAGGCAGGCAAAGCCTTGTGGGGCTACTACCACACCCAAAAAAATTGCGATATTAATGCTTCTTTGTATGATATTCGTGAGTATTTTCAGGGAAGAAACGATGGCGGAAAAATGAACAACCACAGTAACGATGAACAATACAATCAACTTATGGACAATTTGCGCCAAACACTATTGCTGCTGGGCGAACAAATCGCGCCAAAAATTTATGAATACGGGTTTTTGAAACGATAAAACCACCACAATAAGCGTTTTATGGGTATCTTGCTCAAAATAAACCCATAAATTTCCAAAAACCATTTTTTTTACTTACTTTTGCTCATTATTTACACACTTGTCTGTTTACTAATCTTTTTTTCGTACTATGAAATCATTTTTTATTGTATACTTTTGGGCGCTTTTAGTTTGCTGTATGCCTTTGGCTGCCCAACAAACACAAATCTACATCGAACCCAATGTCACTTTCAAACAAGCCCAGCAACACTACGAACAAGGCAACTATGCTTTGACGCGCCAGTTGGTAGAACAGTTGTTGTATCCCACTCAACAACAAGCGCCACGTTTTGAGTATCTAACCGAAGCGCGTTTTTATCAAGCTATGTGCGCCCGAAAACTACAACAACCCGATGCCGAATTGTTATTGCTCAACTTTGTCAACGATTTTCCTGTATCTGCTTGGTCGAGTGCGGCTAACTATGAACTTGGTAAAATCTATTTCGAAGACGGCGACTATAAATCTGCCATAGCTGCCTTCGAAGACGTTGACCCGGCGAGTCTCTCCAATGCCGAACGTCTACAGTATTATTTCCAAGCGGGCTATGCCAATTTTGTAAGCAAAAAGTTTGATGAAGCACAAGAACTGTTGGGCAGAGTCACCAACAAATATCCTAACCCTTACTACGAAGATGCCAACTATTATTATGGTGTAGCAGCATATTTCAAAAAAGACTATCGCCAAGCCTTAGAAAGTTTTAAGAAAATTGAACAAAATCCCAAATATAGCCCTTCGATGCCCTATTATATAACCCTCATTTATTACACCCAAAAGAAAACTGATGATTTATTGGCGTATGCTGTTCCCAAGACACAACAAAGCAATGTCAAAAATCAAAAGGAAATTAATATGATAGTGGGGCAGAGCTATTTTAGTCAAAAAAAGTTTAAAGAAGCCATTCCTTATTTGGAGTATTATGTCAAAAACACCGACAAAGTCCGAAAAGAAGATATCTACCAATTGGGTATGGCACAATACCAAAGCAACCAAATCGAGGCAGCAATACCCAATTTAGCCGAACTAAACAGTTTGAAAGATTCTTTGGGACAAAACGCCATGTACCATTTGGCAGATTGTTACCTCAAAACCAACGATAAATCAAAAGCTAATGCCGCTTTTGAAGCCGCCGCCCGATTGTCACACAACAAAGAAATACAAGAAATCGCCGCTTTCAACCATGCCAAAATGTCCTACGATTTGGGGCTAAACAGCACCGCTCTCAACAAACTACAAGCATTTTTGAAAGACTATCCCAAGTCCACTTTTGCCAACGAAGCCAAAAATTTGCTAAGTAGCATTTTCGAAACCACCCAAAACTACAAAGAAGCCTTAGCCCTCCTCGAAAACACTCCCAACAAAGACACCCCTTTGTTGCGCACCTATCAGCGTGTTGCCTACTACCGAGCCATAGAACTCCACAACGACCGCAAATATGAAGATGCCATTGCCCTATTAGACAAATCCTTACAAAACCCTCTTGACCCAACCTTCACCGCATTGGCGCATTTCTGGAAAGGCGATATGTACTACAAAACCACCGATTACAACAACGCTTTCAATTCCATGCAAAACTTCATTGCTCGCAGTAGCACTGTTCCCATCTCCGACCAAGTATCGCACGGCACAGCCAACTACACGATGGGCTATGCCCTATTCAAGCAAGGACAATATCGCCAAGCTTTGCCTTATTTCGAAAGTTCAGTAGCGCAGCTAGGCGGGAAACCCGAACTGATGAACGCCCTAACTGTCACATCACAAGTCTATCCCGATGCCATTTTGCGAGCGGGCGATTGTTATTTTATGCAAAAAAACTACACCAAAGCCAACGAACAATATGACGATGTGTTAAAATATGGTTTGCGCGGTGCCGACTATGCCGCTTATCAAAAAGGCATATTAGCTGGTTTGGCAGGAAAACCCGCCGACAAAGTAGATTTATTGACCCAAATGACCAAAAAATATCCCGAATCGCTCTACTTAGACGATGCTTGGTATCAAATAGCCCTCGCACATAGCAGCCAAGAAAACTACGAAGCTGCTATCAACGCCCACAAAACCGTCATAGGAAAATATCCACAAAGCAGCTATTTCCGCAAATCTTTGCTCAACTTAGGTTTGTTGTCCTACAACACCAACAACTACGAACAATCACTCAAATACTACCAACAACTCCTGCGCGACTATCCCAAGTCCTCCGAAGCACAAGACGCATTGGTAGGTATCAAAGATGTATACATTGCCAAAGGCGATGCTGATGGTTATGTAACACTCATCAAACAATATCCCGATGTCAATTTCACCGTATCAGCACAAGATTCTTTGTCCTATCAAATTGCCGAAAACTACTACTCACAAGGCGACTGCAACAAAGCCGTTAGTTCTTTTGACAAATACCTCAAATCCTATCCCAAAGGAGCATTTGCCCTTTATGCCCACTTCTATCGCGGACAGTGCCTATACAGCCGTCCCGACTACAAAGCCGCCGACGATGATTACACCTACGTCATAGAGCAACCCAACAACCTTTTCACCGACCAAGCCTTAGACAAAGCCACACAAATCGCCTTGCTCCACGAAAAAAACTATGAAAAAGCCTACACCTACTCCAAACGTCTCTATGAAAACGCCGCCCGAAAAGACCTGCGCTTAGATGCCCTCCGAAACAGTATGCGAGCCGCCTACTACCTCAAAAAAGAAAACGACCTCGATGCCCGCATAGACCTATTGCTCAAAGAAAACGACAAAACCGCCGACGACGAAATAGAAGCCTATTTTTATCGTGGTATGTTAGCATACAACAAAAACAATTTTACCAAAGCCAAACAAAGTCTACAATTAGTCATCTCGCGAACTACCAACGAAAAAGGAGCACAAGCTCGTTATGCCTTAGCCGATATTGCGTACCAACAAAAAGAGTATGACAACGCCAAAGCCCTTTGCTTCAAAGTCATCAACGAAACAGCTTCGCAAGAATACTGGGTAGTCAAAAGTTTCATCTTATTGTCCGATGTATATGTTGCCAAAAACGACCTTTTCCAAGCCAAAGCCACCCTCAACAGCATCATAGACAACTATGAACCCGAAGACGAACTCAAGAAAGAAGCCCGCGAAAAGCTAAACAAAATCACCAAAGGAGAATCAGCCACCTCAAAAATCAAAACAACCGACAAAAAATCCGACACTTATTTAGAAATGGAAGGAAAATAATTTTATTTCTTTTGGGGCGTTTCCCTGCGGGTCGGGCTTTTCGAGGCTTCGCTACGCTTCGGTGCAAGCACCAGCCTAACGGCTGCCACTACAATCCCTAACGCGCTTCGCCACCCGAAAAAGTGTACCTTTTTTAGCGCTTTTATAGATTACAACAAAAAAACGTCGTTAGCACAATCTATGTGCTAACGACGTTTTTGTATAAATTTGTATAGAAAAGCAATAAAAAAACCATTATTTAATCCGCACTTTTCGTCCGATAGCCAAAGTTGTTCGTGACGAAATACGATTCAAAGCACACAATTTGCGCACACTTGTTCTATTACGTTGTGCAATTTCTATCAAAGTATCACCTTTTTTAACTGTATGATATTTAGCTGTGGTCTTGCTTCCTTTGCTAGTTTTGCGATGGCTTTGTCCGCCACCATTGCTATGACTGTCCTCGATGCTGTTTGGATTATCAGATGAAAAGAAATAACGGTCTACGGTAAAAGTATTTTTGCGCAATCTTTCTTCCTCAAAATTGATAATCAGTGATGGGTCAAAAGGTTGCCCTTTGTAACGCACCTCAAAGTGCAAATGCGAACCTGTCGAGCGACCTGTTGTACCTCCCAAACCAATGATAGTACCTGCTTTCACATTGTCATTGGGTCGCACCATGAGCGCAGACAAGTGGGCATAAAAAGTTTCTAAACCATTATAATGGCGAATCACCACCAAATATCCAAATGAAGGAGAATAGAGTGCGCAACGCACTTTGCCTTCAAAAGCGGCAAAAACAGCATCACCTGTCTCAAGGTCAACATCAATACCATTGTGGTGTCTGCCCCAGCGTCTGCCAAAATTGGAAGTCACCTCCCCAATACATGGCATTGCAAAATCGGCATCTAAGCCGTTGGTCAACAAAAATTCTACTCGTTGCGGCATTTGCGAAAGATTGTAGCGATAGGGAAAGATATTTTCATTTTCCCAAATACCATCGTAGTGAGCAAAACAAGGAATATCTTCGTCATAGATTTTGCTCAACAATATCTTTTCGCCCGTTGCAGGCACATTGATAGGTGTTGTATTATCGGGTGAGGTGGCGTTAATAGCCTGTAAGCGAGCCAGTTTGTTGAGACTTCGGTCAACGTCACCAATCATTTTGTCATACTTAATATAAATCCCTGTTGCGGCTTCATAACTTGCTTTTTCTTTTGCCGATGCAATTTTGCCATTAATGTATAGTTTTCCATCAATGATTTCAGGATTACTGAAAATTGTGGTGGGAGTGGGTGCAGTTTTGAGAATAGACTCTGCTGCTGCAATAGGGTCGTAATCATCGATAAATTCGGGCTGAAAACTCATATTGAATTTCGCCTTGGGGTGTTGTGCCAAATAAGTTTTGGCTTCGGCACGAGTCGCAATATCTCCGTCTACATATAATATATTGTCAATAATTTGGTAGTTGAGCGAACTTTTTTCATTTACGGCTTCGGGTGTGGCAACATTTCCTAAATTATTGTCTATTATTAAGCTTTCGCTATTAGACCAATCGGGTTGCAGTTTGATGTCAAGGAGCGATTTCTTTTTTGGATTTTTAGTAATATAGTCATTAGCTTCTGCACGAGTGGCAATATCACCATTGATATACAATACTTTTTGAATGATTTCGTAGCTATCAGTTTCTTCTTTGTCAACTACATCAGCATTTGAGGAAGTATTAATAGCTGCGGCGGGAGTTGGGACATCATCTTGTAATTGAAAGTTAAGGTTAACTTTGTTTTTCAATTTAGGATTTTTGGCAATATAGGCTTCCGCTTGTTTGCGGGTAGCAATTTCGCCATCTATATATATCAGCCCT
Source organism: Chitinophagales bacterium (assembly GCA_016787295.1). Classification (GTDB taxonomy): domain Bacteria; phylum Bacteroidota; class Bacteroidia; order Chitinophagales; family UBA2359; genus JAEUUX01. The sequence goes on along the minus strand of JAEUUX010000113.1, from coordinate 4,170 downwards.
GCAACCCATTCATAACCACTGCCTTTGAGTTTGTTAGTTGGTTTATTGGTGGTCGAATTTTCAGGCACAACTATAGTAGAAATATTGGAGGTGTTGTCTATTACAGAATTTATCGGTATCTTTGCGCTCGATTGCGTATCTAACTGATAATTAAGTTCCAAACGCACATTAGGATTACGAGTCATATAGACTTTTGCTTGCTCTAATGAGGCAATATCGCCATTAATGTATAGAACATTTTCGATAACTTCCTCGTAAGGCAAGTCTTGGTGCAAGTCGACAACAATAGGCGCGGCAGGATGTGTGAGCAAATAGCGCTCTGCTTCGTAGCGCGTAGCAACCTTACCATCAACATATAATTTTTCGTCCACAATCCGTACATCTTTTTCAGGATTAGTGGTTGTGGCAACTAAAGACACAGGTTTTTCCATCTCAACAACGGGTGGAGGCGGAGGAAGTTCTGAGGCTGTTTGGAGCAAATTAGACACTACATTGTTCAAGTAGTTCTGTATTGAAAGACGGTCAGAAGCAACAATCGGAGGCGTATCAAGTGGAGGGGTAAAAGCCGTAGTAATGACAAAAGCACTATGGTATTGCATCGCATTTGGCACAACACTTTGTGCTGAAAGGGTAGTAGATAGAACTATAGCAAAGATAGTTGGAGATAATAGATATGTCAAAGAAGGTAGTTTAAGATTAGATAACTGCATGGTAGTCGCTTAATTAATAGTATCAATAAAAAACAATTAGGCAAGCAGATTCTTATTTTAGAAAGTTTTAGATGGGTAAATAGAAAAAAAATACATACAAAATAGCATTAGGTGTCTATTTTTCAGGCGTAAAGGTAGAACTTTTATTTCCAAAAACAAAATTTTTTAACAAAATTGTCAAATTTCTATGAAAGCATGTTTGATGACCATCGGAGATGAAATTTTAATTGGTCAAATTGTTGACACTAATAGTGTTTGGATGGCACAAAAGCTCAACGATTTGGGCATTGCTGTTTTCGAAATGTTATCTGTTTCTGACACTCAAGAACACATTGTATCAGGTTTGGATAGAGCCTTAGCATACGCCGATATTGTGTTAATAACCGGAGGCTTGGGACCTACAAAAGACGATATTACCAAAAATGTATTAGCAGATTATTTTGGTACAGCGTTAGAATTTCGAGCCGATATTTATGAACAATTGACCACTTTTCTCCAAAAAAGAGGTGTTGCAGTGGTTGATGCCATCAAAAATATGGCAATGTTACCCCAAAACTGTACCATTTTTCCAAATCAAAAAGGTATGGCAGCAGCTATGTGGTTCGAAAAAGATGATAAAGTGGTTGTGTCCATGCCCGGCGTACCTTATGAAATGATAAACTTTATGGAAACTGCTATTTTGTCGCAACTACAACAACGCTTCCAATTACCAGCTATCTATCACCACACAACCATAACCGTCGGTTTGGGCGAATCGATTATTGCTGAAAAAATTAGTCCTATTGAGGATTCATTGCCTTCTTATATCAAACTTGCCTACCTTCCCTCTCTCGGAACAGTACGTTTACGTTTATCAGCAAGAGGCTCAGACTACGCATTCTTACAACAAACAACCAATGATATTGCACAACAAATCCATGACACATTGACCGAAAAATATATATTAGGCACAGGCGAAGACAAATTAGAAACGGTTATCGGACAACTATTACTCGCCAACAACGCAACAATGGCAACTGCCGAAAGTTGTACTGGTGGGCAAATAGCACAAAAAATTACCAGCATTGCAGGTGCATCGCGTTACTTTAAGGGGGGCTTTGTCGTCTACTCTAACGAACTAAAAACACAACTATTAAATGTGCAAGACACCACCTTAAAACAACATGGAGCTGTCAGTGAAGCAACTGTTATAGAGATGGCAAATAATACCATCAAAAACTTGCACTGTGATTACGCCATAGCAGTTTCGGGCATAGCAGGACCCGATGGCGGTACAGCCGAAAAACCCGTCGGAACAATCTGGATAGCAGTAGCCAACCGCCAAAAAACAATCACACAACTACTGCAAACTGCTCGTCCTCATCGCGATATTAACATTGAACTAGCAAGTAATTTGGCTCTTAACCAATTACGTAAGCTAATTTTGGGCTTGTTGTAATTTTTTTTACCCAAAAATAAAAAAAAATGCTCTTTTTTAGGCAAAAAATTTGGAATCGCTCAAAAAAAATGTTAACTTTGCTCGTTTATTTTCCCTTCTTTGCGGGAACTAATAAATACCGAAAGCCGCCCACTAATTATCTAAATACTAAAATCAAACATGCGTATTGAACCATATTATACTTCCGCCGAAATGTGTCATCCAAATTACAAATTATCTCTACAATCCAAACCCGAAAATATTCTTCTCATAGAGTCATTTGTGGACAAACTGTGTACACAACACGCCATGACCGATGAACAACATTTCAACCTTCTGTTAGTTTTAACAGAGGCAGTTAATAATGCTATTATACATGGTAATCAATCCGACCCAAATAAAATGGTACATGTCTTAGTTATGGAACAACAGAATAGCTTTGTATTGTATGTCGAAGATGAAGGAAAAGGATTTAATCCTCAATGTGTACCCGACCCAACATCACCGCAATATAAAGAACTGCCAAACGGACGAGGGCTATACCTCATCCGCCAATTGGCAGAAGAAGTGCATTATCATAACAACGGCAAACAAGTGGAAATCCATTTCGAGCTTAACCCTCAAAATTTGTCAGCATAAACAATCTTGTACATAGTGGATAAAGAAGTAGCTAATATAAAAATTCGATATTATTGCGCGCATACAGAACGTAGCCACGAAGATGTGCGCCAAAAACTAATGAGTTGGCGAGTTGCTCCCGCCGATATAAAGACAATTATTGCAGCATTAGAGACAGAGCAATTTATTGATAAAAAACGCTACCTACGTGCTTTTATACTCGATAAAATGCTATTGCAACGATGGGGAAAAGATAAAGTTCGCTACGCTTTGCAACAAAAAGGCATAACAAAAAATGAAATAGAACTTCAAATAGAAGAACATATTTTTGAACAAGACTATCAAAATAACTTGTTGTACCTTTTAGAAAAAAAAAACAATGCTATTGCCCATCAAAATCTAACCGACATACAACGAAAACAAAAATTAATAATATACTTAACACAAAAAGGTTATGAATATAGTTTAGTACGAAAAACCGTAGAAAACTTTGTTCACAACGATTAGTTCCAAAACCTAAAATAATTAAGTTATACTATTTCTACTATTACGCACAATATGCCCAAAAAGAATAATAATCCACTACGCATTCCCTACGATAAGCTGTGGAAAAGTATCACAAGCGACTATTTTGAGGATTTCTTGGCAATGTTTTTGCCCGACCTCTACGCCGCCACCAACCTCAATATCCCTTTTAAAGCACTCGAAAAAGAACTCAAAGCGATTGTCCCAAACAAAACGAATCGACAAGCCGACAAATTAGTGGGTGTCCATTTGAAAGATGGAGACGAATGTTGGGTGTATGTTCATATCGAGTTTGAAAATAGTCATCAGCCAAACATCAAAGAACGGATGTATGACTATTACTCTTTGATACAGAGCAAATATGGCAAAGAAATAACAGCATTGGTCATTTATACGGGGCGCCATGTTCCCAAAGACCCTCACATTTATCGTAAAGAAACGTATGGCACCACATTAAGTTATGAATTTAACACCTATTGCATAGTGGAGCAGGACGAAGCCGCATTAATAGCCAATCCGAATGCATTTGCGATAGTGGTGTTAGCTAATTTGTATGTGCTTCGAACTTACGAAGACGTGGGTGAGCGCCTAAATCTGAAAGAACAGATATATCTTTTGGCACGAAAACGGAATTATTCCGAAATAAAAATACATCACCTATTACTCTTTTTAGACGAACTGATGCAACTTCCTGAAGAGTTGGAACGTCAATTCGTGAATTATATTTCAGAACCACAAAAATCAAACGATATGGTATACATTAGTCATCGTGGTCGTGCGCTAATAGATGTCTGGGCAAAGAAAGCGTATGGCAAAAGCATTACAGAGCAGATGGAGGAAAGCAAAACCATCATTGCACAAAGCAAAGCAGAACTCAAAGAAAGCAAAGCAGTTATTAAA
>JAEUUX010000100.1 GCA_016787295.1 Chitinophagales bacterium | reverse complement strand
TGGTATGTCAACTTGTATTTTGCAGTTGGTATCGGTGAGGTCAGTAATGGTTATGGTAACTGTATTACCACTTCCCGCACTGCCGTTTTGCAATTGGAAAGTTGTTGCTTGACCATAGCTGGCACTCGTAGGGGTTACGCTCCCGCTACTTACTGTTACAACATAATTGCTACCCAAAGTTGTTCCCGTTGGGTTGAGGGTAAAGCTAATGTAATCATCGCTCGCATCTGCATTCGTGCCATTGTTGTTGCACATTACATTTCCTAAGCCTGCGGCAGTGAGGTTGCATAAAGCTCCCGGCTCGTTGATGGTGCTATTGCACATTGCTGTACAACCATTATCATCCGTAACAGTGACTGTATAAGTTCCCGAAGTCTTGCCACTAATGCTCGATGTCGTTTCGCCGCTACTCCACAAATATGTGTAGGGACTTGTACCGCCTGTCGCATTGACACTTGCCGTACCGTCACTGCCACCATTGGTTGTTACATCGGTTTTGGTGCATGTGATGTCCATCAATGGAGGTTGTGTTACGTCGTAAATAGCTACGGCTGTACATATCGCACTTTCGGTAACGGTGACGGTGTAAGTACCCGCTGTTAAACCGTTAATGCTTGCTGTCGTTTCGCTATTACTCCATAAATAAGTTACTGCACCTATATTGCCGCTTGGCGTTGCGCTTGCTGTGCCATCGTTACCGCCGTTGCAACTGACCGGAGTACCTGTCGCTGTGGCTGATAAATTACAGCCCGGCTCTTGGATAGTGCTATTGCATATCGCCGTACAACCATTATCATCCGTAACTGTTACGGTATAAGTACCAGCAGTTTTGCCACTAATGCTCGATGTCGTTTCGCCGCTATTCCACAAATATGTGTAGGGGCTTGTACCACCTGTCGCATTCACGCTTGCTGAACCATCGTTGCCACCATTGGTCGTTACATCGGTTTTGGTGCATGTGATGTCCATCAATGGAGGTTGTGTTACATCGTAAATAGCTACGGCTGTACATGTCGCACTTTCGGTAACGGTGACGGTGTAAGTCCCCGCTGTCAAACCGCTGATGCTTGATGTCGTTTCGCCATTACTCCATAAATAAGTTACTGAACCTGTATTGCCACTTGGCGTTGCGCTTGCTGTGCCGTCGCTGCCGCCGTTGCAACTGACCGGAGTACCTGTCGCTGTGGCAGTGAGGTTGCAACTACAACTCGCTGGTGCATTATAAGCATCTACTAAAGTATGCGTACAAGCCGCATCTCCTACGAAAGTTGCCGATACATCAATAGCAGTTGTGCCGTTGCTGGTCAAACCTGTAACAGTATATGTGTCGGGGCTGGTGCCGTCGGGCGTGAAGGTATAATCTGTGCCGCCTACGTTTATCGTAATATCGCCATTTGGTGGATTGGCGTAAGTCACTGCTACGGCAAGACTGTATGTATTGTCTGCGGGGTTGCAAGCAGTTGGCACGGCGCTATCTACGGTGAGGGAACAAGGAGCAGCAAAACATTCCCCACATTTGAATAGTATATCTTTGGGGCTATTTACCGAAATAGTTGTCTCCAACGTTCCTGATGCATCGAATACTAATATCTGGTTGTTATTTAAGCTACCTATATACACTTTTCCGTCTGGACCGTAAGTGATGCCTGTCGGTCCGTCTAAACCATCTGCTGAATCTGCAAAATCTGTTATATACGCTCCTGTATTGTAATTATACATCGCCACTATATCAACATTATGGCGGGATATCAATACATAATTTCCAAAAAACTCAAAACTTCGTACACCACTACCACTAGGCAATTGTGCAAAGACCGATAAAAATGCTCCTGTCGTAGCATCAAATCTGAGTATTCTGTTATTGGTATGGTCAGCCACCCAAACCGCTCCATCAGGGCCATATTTTATGCTCATGTGAGGCGCCATCGAGGCGATAGGGCTAATATCTGAACCGTCTGAGAAAACACCTATATACGCACCTGTTGTGCCATTATAGCGCAATATTTGACCTGAGTTGTGGCTATTCACCAACAAATCTCCGTTTGGTAAAAAGGTTAACCCTCTGGGGTTATCTAATCCCCCTGAACCTGCTGTAACAAAAGTTCCTAAGCAATTACCTGCGTTATCAAATTTCAACACTGTATTATTTAAGCTACTAGTTACATAAATATTACCCGATGCATCCATGGTCATATCATAACTGCCATCAACCGTACATGCGCCGTTATTAGCGGTTCCTTCTGAGGTATACAATGTACCGTCAAAGCCTAAAACAATGTCTTGAAAAAAGCTTGGACTCAACAAGCACGTACTTGTGGCACAAAAACAACTCGCTGGAGCATCATACGCGGCTAGCAAATCATCAGTACACGCATTATCGCCGACAAAGGTAGCTGTTACGTCTATATTTTGGACACCGTCGGAAATTAAACCAAGTATGGTATATGTGTCTGGACTTGTTCCGTCGGGCGTGAAGGTGTAATCCGTGCCGCCTACGTTTATTGTAATATCGCCACTTGGTGGATTGGCATAAGTCACTGCTACGGCAAGACTGTATGTGTTGGTGGCAGGATCGCAAGTGCTTGGCACGGCACTGTCTACGGTTAGAGAGCAAGTAGCAGCGCAACCATTACCCGTAGCAGGACCCATATCGCAAATCTGAAAATTATCGTAAATAACCCCATCATTATCATCTAACCCAGTTGATAAGGATATTTTAAACCAAGTAGGTACGGTGCTTTCCGTACTAAAGACAAACTCTTTTGTTTGCCATTGAATAGCACTAATATCCGTAGTTGTGGGTATATCTTCGTTGAAATTAATAAATCCCGAACCTGATAAATTTACACCCACTACATCCACCTCCATTTTTGAAATATTATCTGTGGTACCATATGGAGACCAACCTGCGGCTTGGAGGCATATTTTGTATTGGCGACAGGGTTCTAAATTGGCAGTAAAGCTAGCGGTATTGGATAGGCAAGTACTACCTCTTCTTATCCATACAAATTTATTGGTTGTTGCATCAATATAATATATACCACGTGGGTCGGCAGGGTATCCGCTCGGACCACTCGTAAATTGGTCTACAAACCAGTTTGTTGGTACTGCTGTATTTCCTGTTACACCTGGATCAGTACCTGTGCTGGACAAGCCAGATGCAGGTAATCCGCCAATTGTTTGGTTAAAAACGCTTGTCGTAGAAGTTTCAAAATCACCATTAGCCGAAACATCAGCTACGGGAGCAGCACAGCAATTAGTGGTGGGTGGAAGTGGAGGAAGAACAATAGCTGCTCTAAAACCCATATCTAAGGTATGGTCATTTTCGCCATAATCGCCCGTAGTGTAGGCTATTTCGGCATTGCCACTTACAAGGGCGGCATCGTTGTCGCGCACATCTCCATTGGTACTACCATCGTTATTTGCCAAGGTGAGGCTTTGCCCGCTTGGGAACGCGCTGCTTAGTACGCGAACGGTATAGGCAGTGTTTGGTTTTAGCCCACCTGTAGTATTGCTGTCATTGAAATACCATTGTCCGCCATTAGTTGTGGTGGTTGTGCCTACTTGGGTTGAACCTTCAAACAATAGTACCGTAATGCCATCAATACCTGCTTCGTTGGCATCTTGTATGCCGTCTTCGTCAGTATCTGTCCATACGCGGTTGCCTATTTCGAGGGGAGGTGGGGAAGAAACCACTTCAAGGTCTCCCAAGACACCGCGCTTATTATCCCAAATAACTCCATTTGTGCCATCTAAATAAATTAAACTTTGCAAAGTTGTTTGATAGCGAACTGATGTGCCGTCGTCGTGGCTAAGTGTCCGTATGCCAGCCGTGTGAATCGCACACCCATCATACATAGTCTCCACAATGCTATTTCTACCCATTATTTGGGCTAATCCTCCATTAGAATCATCTAAACCTCCATCGACAGGTTTAGTTTGATAATAGAATTTTTGATATTTATCAGTTCCATACTCAGGATTGCCGGGAGTAGTAACTGTGCCATTGATATGATAACTATAAACACTCGAATTAGCTTCCATGGTATAGACACCAGTTGTGGGGTGTTTATAAAAACGCAATAATCTACTACCCGTTGTTCCACCATTTAAATCCTGTCTTAATATCCTTCCACCAAGTATAATTGCATCTTGGTCATCAAAGACCAAGTCCCTAAACATGGGTGTATCATAGTCAATCCAAGAGAGGTCAGCTTGTCTATTATTGAATGATATAATAGGTGTGGTATTAAATGAATTGGCTTGGGGATCATATTCATATATCGCATAAAAAGCACTACCCTCAATAGAATAATCGCCCAAATAATGATATCTGGCAGTTCCTCCCAAGTAGTCTACATCAGTATTATTTTCAGGTGAGTTTAGTATAAAATTGCCTTGAACAACTACATAAACTTTACCATTTGCATGTACTCCCATACCAGTGGCTCTCATCTCCGAAAATGCCTTTCCGCTAGGAATTGGAAGGTCAATTGCGGTGACGTTGGAACTAGTAATTGTACTTCCATTAATAGGTATTTTGTAGAGTTTATAATTTGAAAAACTCAAGGCATATAAATTGCTCTGATCATGCGATACGTCTATATCACTAAATGCTGTATTATAAACAGCATCAGCAACATGAACTCTATCCGACAGTTGATTATAATTAGGATAGCTTCCTGTGGAAGGAGCATTTGCAAAAGGATTCGTTCCACAAGTATTTGCTCCAAAAATCAAGTTCAAATCAATCGGTCCTGTGGCTGTGTTTGGCGTACCATTCAGCACTACTGGATTATTTTCATCGCTCATATCTATTCGATAAATAGCTCCTGTGCCTTGCGGTCCGATATCAGAAAATTGCTTGACGTAAGTGCCTGCAAATAGTGTCTTGTTCTTTGCTTGGTAACCCAAGCCGAAACAAGTACCTATCTGGCTAAAAAGAGTAGACGTATCTACCGCTGGGCTGTCATTGCCTGTTGGACAAGGACCTGTTGGGTCATAACCAGTGACTCCACCATCTGGAGTAACTGTTATCAATGATTTTCGCCAACTATTCACTCCCGTATGTGCATATGGATAAAAGGTAGTTGTAGTAACAACTGGCGTTTCATCTACATATAAGGAAGGAAGTATCACCCCAAAATTTACTGCCGATATAGGGGCAGTTACAAACTGTACGCTTGTATTACCTGCTGGTGAGGAATAGTTAGCAGTGGGAAAGTTCGTAAACTCTATACGCAAAGTTCCACTAACGCCTGCAATTGTGTAAGTGCCATCTGCGGCAGAGGTTGCCGTACCCACTGAGTTTCCCGTTGCATCATAAGCAGTAATGGTCACACCTGCCAACCCCATTTCGTTAAAGGTGGTTGTATTGTCTTTTGTGCCATTGCTGTTAAAGTCGCGAAATACCGTACCCGATACTTGCGCATAGGTATACATCGAAAAAAAAGGTAATACTAGTGACAACAATATTACCCTTTTCAAAAAATAGTCGTTTTTTATCATGTTTAAATCTTTTTTTAATTTGCTTCTAAAATTTGCACAAATTCCATGCCAAATTGGGTTTCTAACTTTTTATCTCAAATAGTAAATTGTCAATGCTATGTAGTCATTTCCTAAAAAAAATGCTTATTGTACACAAAAAACGGCGAATTCCAGTGGGAATCCGCCGTTTTTTTAGCAATTTTGGCTACGTAAATCATTAAAAATAATGTTTCTAATTTGCATTTTTGCTATCGTAGAAGACACAAATTTAGAGTCTGATAATAGCCAAATTTTGTTGTTTTATATAATGCTATTGAGCTATCATAGAAGCGATAATTAATGCCACAATAGAGGTCAATTTGATTAAGATGTTCATAGATGGACCCGAAGTGTCTTTGAGCGGGTCGCCTACGGTATCACCTACTACGGCTGCTTTATGTGGTTCAGATTTTTTGTAGTATAATTGTCCGTCGATGGTTACACCTTTTTCAAAAGATTTTTTAGCATTGTCCCAAGCTCCACCAGAGTTGGACTGGAAAATTGCCATTAACAATCCTGATACCAATACACCTGCTAACATACCACCTAACACATATGGACCGAAAGCAAAACCTACGATGATGGGCGAAAGAATAGCCAACATACCAGGAGCAATCATCTGACGAATAGCTGCATTGGTCGAGATGTTGATACATTTTTCATAATCGGCTTGTACGCCTTTTCTGCCTTCCAACAAACCCGGAATTTCTTTGAACTGACGTGCAACTTCGGCAACCATTTTGGTGGCAGCGCTACCTACGGCACGGATAGCCAAAGAAGAGAACAAGTAAGGAATAGTTGCTCCAATCATCAAACCTGCTAAAACGTTGGCTTGTGAAATATCGATACCTTCGATGTGGGCGTTTTCCATGAATGCCGCAAATAGGGCTAAGGCAGTAAGAGCTGCGGAAGCAATAGCAAATCCTTTTCCGATAGCGGCGGTTGTATTACCTACAGTATCCAAAATGTCGGTACGTTTACGTGTTTGTTCGCTGACTTTGGGGTCTTCGATACCCATCTCAGCAATACCACCTGCATTGTCGGCAATAGGACCGAAAGCGTCAATTGCCAATTGCATACCTGTTGTTGCCATCATACCTGTTGCAGCCATAGCCACACCATATAGACCAGCCAAATGGTAGGCTTCTACAATACCGGCAGCCAGCACCAACATCGGAAGGGCTGTTGATTCCATACCTACGCTCAAACCAGCAATAACGTTCGTGCCTGCATTGGTAGAGCTATCAACGATGCGCGTAACAGGACCTTTGCCCATTGAGCAGTAGTATTCGGTGATAAGGCTAACCAATACGCCTACCAATAAACCTACCAAAACAGACCAGAAAACATTTATTGCGGGATAGCTTTCTGTTCCTTCGGTGAAATTGGCGGGAAGTGTTTGGGTGATGATGAAATAAGAAACAATGGCGGTTAAAGCTACTGACCCCCAGTTGCCGATATTGAGCGAGGTTTGTGGGTTTCCGTCTTCTTTTACTTTCACAAAGAAAGTAGCTACGATAGAGAAGATAGTCCCAACGGCTGCAATAAGCAAAGGCAATACTACCATAGATTTGTCGCCTGTGACAATTGCTGCACCCAACACCATAGTCGCCAATACGGTACTTACATAAGACCCAAAAAGATCGGCACCCATACCTGCTACGTCGCCTACATTGTCGCCTACGTTGTCGGCAATAACAGCAGGATTGCGTGGGTCGTCTTCAGGAATACCAGCAACAACTTTACCTGCCAAGTCGGCACCTACGTCGGCTGCTTTGGTGAAAATACCGCCGCCCACACGGGCAAAAAGTGCAATACTTTCGGCACCCAAAGAGAAACCTGTTAGGACGTTCAAAACACGCATCATTGAGCTTCCATCGGCATTGAACAGTTGGTTAAATACGAGATATAATACGCTTAGACCCAAAATGCCCAAACCTACTACGCTCATACCCATCACAGAGCCGCCTGCAAAAGACACGTCCAAAGCACGAGAAAGGCTATCACGTGCAGCGTTTGTGGTACGGACGTTGGCTTTGGTTGCCACACTCATACCCAAATAACCCGCTAAAGCAGAAAAAACAGCCCCAACCACAAACGCCAAAATGATAAGTGGTGAAGAATGGGGGTCGTTGTAGGAGATAAAGCCCAAAAAGATACAAGCAAAAATGGCGAAAATAGCTAAGACACGGTATTGTGCGTTGAGGTATGACATCGCTCCTTTGCTAATATAACCGGCGATTTCGGTCATGCGCTCCGAGCCAGTTGCTTGCTGATTAATCCAAGCTGTTCGCCAATAGGCAAATAAAAGGGACAAAAGTCCGATTACAGGAACAGCATAAACAATGTTTTGCATAGAATATTTAGTTAGATTTTTTAGTCGATAGTGGAATTAACGCGTTTTCTTATGGTTAATATTTTTTGTTCTTTTTTTGGCGGTGCAAAGGTACTACTTTTTTTGTGATGCTAATAGATGTAGTATAAAAAAAAGGGGACTTGCTTGCTTTTTGTCAACAAGTTTTAGCGAATAAAGGTATTTTATCGAAAAAAATGCTGTACAGAGTTAATAAAAACCCCGATAAGCTAAAAAACCTATCGGGGCTATATTCGTTATTTAGCATCAAAATTTTCTAAACATCTTGTTCCATAGCAGCGTGTTCTTCTACTTGATTAGTCGCATACATTACATCGGGATCATCATCGCCGAGCAATTGTTTGAGCTGTTCTAATTTTTCGATAATATCTTCGCGGGCTACACTTTCGTCAGACAAGGCTTCGAACAATTTATCCAAGGCTTCTTGTGCAAAACGTGCGCGGTCTGCCACACCAAAGCCATGCCACAGCAAAGTGCTAATGTGTTGTCCTGCTGAACGCAAAGGCATCACTTGTTGGTTGCTAATTTCATAGACTCCCAAATCGTTAAAATGTTCGACGTGTGCAATGGCGATGGGCGATTGCGTAGTAACGATAAATTGGGTGTTGGGGAAAAAGTCCAACAAGGCATCTAAGATACGGCTTTGCAATTTGGGGTGTAAATGTGAATCTATTTCGTCGATGATTAACAATGAGTGTGCCTGTGTGCAGTCGTTCATGGTGGAGTGGGTTTCCCAAAGGCGTTTGGCAAAATAGCCGATATAACCCAATACACCACACAAACCTTGTCCCAAAGCACTTAGGGCAATGCCGTTGGGTGCGTTTTCGGTGGTGACAAAAATTTCTTTGGTCTCAAAATTCAGGTGACGGAAAGTGATTTCTTGTCCGCTGATTCGCGAAAGGAAAGGTAAAATAGTTTTTTCCAACAAACGGCGCGTTTTTAACACTTCGGTAGGAGTGCTTTTGGCTTGGTCTAAGAAATGCGCCAACCATGACACGAAATGTGCATAGCGATAGTCGGGCTGGTCATAGATAAGCGGCATCACATCGTTAAGGTTGGATCGCTTGAAGGCATCATGTTCGCGGCTACGACGCGAGAAATGGGCAGGACGGTGGTCTTGTAAAGGCAAGCGTCCTTTCAATTGTGTGAAACCTAAGACTAATGTGTTGCGGAAAAAACTTGTATTTTCGACCGATGCCAAATCAGAGTGGTCGCCATCAATAACATTAACATAGGCGCGTGATACGCCAAAGCGGTCTACTTTTAGTTCGTCGCGAAACAGTATTTCGTTAGTGTAGTCTTCTCCCATATTATAGGTAAGCGAAATTTTACCTGTTGGGCTATAGGTACATTTTCCATTGTATTCATTGACGATTCGAAGCATTTTTTGAATCTTATCGTCTTCTTTGTTGAGCCAACCGCCGGGAGCAATGCCACCCAGTCCCAAGGCGATAGCCCGTAAGACGGTGGATTTGCCGCAGCTATTGTCACCCACCAAACAAGTCAAACGGTGGTGGAGCGGAATTTCGATGTTTTCAAAATGTCCGATATTGTACAATTGTATGCTTCGGAGGCGAATAGGCTGGCTTTTGGGTTCTACCAAACCGCTTTCTTCTTGAGCTTTAATATCATAACGGAATTTTTCGATTTGTTCTACATTTTTCGCAAAGAAATAATCATTGATAGGTGGCATCAAATCGCGATTATTTTCTAATTGGATAAACAAATCGATTTTCGGTTTGTCTTTGGTCAAAAATTCTTCGAGGCTACTTAAATAAACACTTCTATCGTCAGAGGCTTCGGCGTTGTAATACTTTCTCCAATGGTTGACATACATACCTTGGTGCTTGGTGCGCTTCATGTCGAGCAACAACGCCAATTTTTCGAAAAAAGCGGCTTTTTTATCAGAGTCTTTCGCTACAAAATTCAGGTGGGTAATGCCGTCTACATTAATAACAAAATAAACGTTGGGTGTTTTGTTAGCAGTATCACTGCCACCCCAAAAAGAAAAATAAATAGAGTAGTCATTTCCGGAAAACCAATATCCCTTTGCTAATCGGTCGTTATTGTTGCTTCCTCTTAGGGTGAACCTAAATTCGGGATCTTGTAGGTGTTTTTCATGTAAAACTTGAAACACCTCTCGATGAATGTCTGTTATCAACATCTTTGAACAAGTATTTATAAATTAAAAATTTGATTTCTTACGTGTGGGGGTTTCTTTATCAGAAAGAATTTAGCGTGTCTACCTTAATAATTCCCAAGTGTTTATTCAAGCAGCAACGTCTATAGCAATAGGTGCTACAAAACGGCACAAAAGTACAACTTTTTTCACTTTTGTAATAGTATTTTTTTTATTTGGTGCATTTTTTGTGATTTTTCGGCTATCCTATCAAAATTTATACAGCCTGCGCAGGTAATTTTACAAAAAATTAGTACCTTTGCACGGCTATAGTTCAAACATAGTATTTAGTTTATGCAACATACGGCTTCTGTATTAGATTTTTTGCCTATCCTCATTCAGTTTGGTGTGGCATCGGCTTTTGTTATTTTTACTTTAATCGTCATTTCGTTTGCTGGACCAAGTTTGAAAGGTAAGACAAAAGACGAAAATTTTGAATGCGGCATTGAGGCAGACGGCAATGCTCGCGTCCCCTATTCTATCAAATATTTTTTGATAGCTATCCTTTTCGTATTGTTCGATGTAGAGGTGATTTTCCTTTACCCATGGGCGGTCAATTTCAAAAGTTTGGGTTTGATGGGCTTAATCGAAATGTTTATGTTCATTGCCTTTTTCTTGTTTGGTTTCTACTATATTTATAAACGCGGTGCGCTAAATTGGGAATAAAATACCCTACAATTGCCCCATCATAAAGAACGCCTGTTCTCTGTGAAAAAGTTATTCTATTGGGTGCAATAAAACACGTGCCGCATATGTGCCATAGCACGCAAACTTTGGTGTAAAGCGCAGCTACTAGGACAAGTGTGGTGGTTTGGCGAGAGCAACAACGGCACTTGTCCGATAGTTTGTGATGTGTCGCCCCTATTAAACAATGAGCTATACAAGGTTAGCATTAAGGTATTCTCTAAAATACACAAGTATATGAAAATTGTTATTACCAACGCTGCCGAAGCTGACATGCCCGCCGAAATGGTGCGTCATTGCGAACAATTATTGTTGCGACGCATAGTAGATTTGCCCGCAATAGGTGACGAATTGACCGTTTTGTATTCCGAAAATGACCCTTTGGGCGAATCTGGTGAAATTGATGATTCTGCCTATTTCGTCTACTTTGGAGTAACCAACATCGAGACTCTCGATGTGGCAAATCCCGTCAACGCTACTATTTTTGTGGAGTTGGTTTATTAAAGTTTCTTTATACAAGATTAATTCATACTATCATTGAACACCATGACACCTACAGACCAACCTCTAACCATAGAAAAAGCTATTGAAGTTGGACAAAAAATCTTAATTCCTCAATATATACTGTGGAGTTTGGGCGTACTATCTTTTATAGGAACTGTGAAAATTGGTTATCCTATTTGGATAGGAGTGTTAATGATAATTGTATGTGGGATAATTGCAATTATTTATGGGGCTATTAAAATTCCTAAATGGAAAATTTGGGCATTTGGACAAGTTCGGAATGTCCATGAATTGAAGCAACGCGCCATATTAGCACGCATTATTCCTGCTGATAGTAAAACATTCTGGCTGTTTGAATTTTGGAGTGCAAAAGATAAAGAACAATGGAAAACTATCAGCCTTAAGTTTCGTGAAAAAGATGTTTGGGAAGATAATAGCAATATTGCAGAACAAACGGCTGTATATTATACCAAATTTCCGCCTCTATATCTTTTGGCGATAGTGTTCCTCGGATTCTTTTTTTTTCATGATTTTGTAATGGGTATTGCTATTCTTCTGGCGCTTCTGACTGGATACGTTATAAAAATTCGCGATAGAAAACCCCAAATCATCTTGAGCGACAAAGGTATAGAAGCTGTAGGTATTGGTTTTTATGAGTGGTGCGATATTCAGAAAGCGAATGTCATCAAAGATGAACTTGGCGCACAATTTATCTATCTAACATACAAATACCCTAAAGGTATAGCTCAAATCAATCTTAATATGTTTGATATAGATGCCGAGTTTTTGTACAAGTTGCTAATTTTTTACCAAAAACGATACGATAATCAACATTAATAAACTTTGATTTTTTTTTCTAAAAACGCTTATTTCCCAATATGTCCTACTCCGAAGCAACCTTTAGTATACTAAAGCAGCGATATGGCATTCAGCAGGACTACCAAAGTTTGTTTCCTACCGACCTGCCGTTGCGACAGCCCAGCGAACGTTTAATAGCAGATATAGCCGATGGTTTGCAAATGCAGTTGGTATCTGAGAAAGCCAAATCGGAATTTTTAATAGCTCCAATTGTGCGCGAATTACAACGGAATAATCCCAATGTGACTTTTTTTTCGGGTGTTTCGCTCAATATAGCAGGAGAAAAATGGCTTAATGGTACACCTGATTTCATGGTAAGTGCCAAACCCCGCCGCGCAGATGTCGAAGCTCCAATTTTTTGTTTAGTCGAAGCTAAAAACGGCGTAATAGAGGAAGGTTTTGCTCAATGCTCCGCCGAGATGTACGCCGCACAATTGTTTAACGAACAAAATCAAGATTTTTTCCCCAATATATATGGCGTTGTGACCAATGCTTTTCAATGGGTTTTTCTGCGCTTAGAACACAAAACCGTTTATATCGACACCCAACGCTATTTCTTGAACGAACTGCATTTGTTGTATAGTGTTTTGCAATACATTATCATCGAAGCCACCAAAAACATTTACAAACCTTAAAATGGCAAATTTAATGAAAGAAACATTACATAGTACAATTCTTAGTGTTGTTGCCAAATATGAAAAAAAGCGCGACTACTATTCTACTAACGAAACCGCAACACGAACACAACTAATAGACCCTATACTTAGCAGTTTAGGGTGGGATTTGTCTGACCCTGATACTGTTTTGCCTAATCAAAAAAATGAAAATGGTGATATTCCTGATTATGTTTTATTAAGAAATAGTGAGAAGATATTGGTAGTCGAAGCTAAAAAGATAGGTATTTCGCTAAAAAATGATAAAATCATTAGCCAGATTACCAAGTACTCAAGTAGACCTAAAATTAAATTTGGGGTGCTAACTAATGGCATACAATGGTTAGTATTGGAACTTGATTCTAAGCAAAGTTTTGAAGATAGAATTGTAATAGAAGTAGATTTAGCTACCACATACGATAACTATGATACTGAAATCAATAAGTTACTTTGTATTTCTTATGAAGAGATTGAAAAACTCGAATCGAAGAGAATTCAAACAAAACTTGAAGAAGCATGGAAAATACACTTTGATGATATATGCAATGCAGCAACACTAAACTTGAGTCCAAAGGTTAAAAATATAAACACGGAGGAAATAAGGAAATTTGTGTCGCAAAAGCTATCGACCGATGAGAATTTTCTGAATATCCCAAAACATACCACGGATATTGGTCAAATCTCAGCTGTTAGTGCTACTGTTTCTTCCCCAGAACCACTAATATCAACTCCAGCAAATATATCTACTAAGCGTAAAGCTCCTCAAAGTACCTTAAAAGTAACTTTTCCTAATGAAAAAACTATCTTTCACACCAAAGCAAAAGACGTTTTTCTACAAACAATAACAACCATAGGAGCAGAACAAGTTATGAAAATTGGTCTGATATGTTGTGGCTTACCATTAGTTAGTTTACAGGGAAATCAGCAATACGACACCCATATTATCAGTGACAAGTACTACGTAATAACTAATACTGACACAAAAACAAAAGCAGACTACTTAAAAACTATATCCGAAAAACTCAATTTGGGTTTGCTCATCGAGGTTATATTGAAGAAAGATATTCATACCCAAAACTAAAAAAAAATCAACAACCATACTAATGAAAAAAAACATCGGCAAAAACCTTATACTTGCTATTGTTTGCTCTACTGCGATTATGGCGGTGGTAGTAGGCGGTTTTTTAGTAATAGAAAACCACATTATTAAGCGCGTGTGCGAAATGTTTGGCGGACACCTGCCTTTTGGTTTTATCCAGTATGTGACCTACATTGCTTTTTTCTGGGCGATGTTTGAGGTACGCGACCGCTTGTCACACATCAAACACGAAGAGCAAGGTTTGCGCATGAAACTGTTGCCCGAGCAAGAACAATGGGTCATCACACCCAACGACGTAAACGACCTCAAACTTCGCATGATTGACCTTGCAAAACAACACAACTACCAAGTTATTGATGTTATCAAAAAAGCAAGTACCAAATTTCGCTCCAATCGCTCGGTGGCAGAGGTAATGGACGTGGTGAGCAACCAAGTGAAACTCTATACCGCTAAAGCCGAAAGTAGGCAGTCAAATATCCGTTATTTGGCGTGGTTAATTCCATCTTTGGGTTTTATTGGCACTGTTGTTGGTATTGCAGCTTCGTTGGGTTTGGCAGACAAAGCCCAAGATCCCGAAGTGATGTCGCAAATTACCAACGCTATGGAAGTGGCATTTGATACCACCTTGGTTTCCTTGTTGTTGAGTATTCCTGTCATGTGGTACTACCACCATTTGCAAGAAAAAGAAGAAACTTTTTATATCAACATGGAAGAGTATGTGATGGAAAACTTTGTAAACCGTATCAACTTGGAATAAAAAAAATGCTGTATAGTTTGGCAACCTAATAGTACTTTTTTGCCTATTCTTTTTTCACTACCGCTCTACACATTTGCTTTTTTCCTTTTTTAAGTTCCTCTACCTATATTATATGGTATACAATAAAAAAGTTGTGGTGGTGATGCCTGCTTATAATGCAGCAAAAACCCTCGAACAAACTTATCGCGAAATAGATTTTTCGATAGTCGATGAAGTTATTTTGGTAGATGATGCCAGCAAAGACGATACCAGCGAAGTGGCACGTCTGTTGGGCATACAACATGTCATCAAACACGATTCAAACAAAGGTTATGGCGGCAACCAAAAAACTTGCTATGCCAAAGCCCTCGAAATTGGTGCTGATATTGTCATTATGCTACACCCCGACTATCAGTACACACCCAAGCTTATCCCTTCGATGGCATATATTATCGCTTCGGGTTTGTATGAAGTGGTGCTGGGGTCCCGCATTTTGGGCGGCGGCGCTTTGCGGGGCGGTATGCCTTTATATAAATATGTTGCCAATCGCTTTTTGACCTATAGCCAGAACGTGTTAATCGGACAAAAACTGTCGGAATACCACACGGGTTATAGGGCTTTTTCGCGCCAAGTCTTGGAGAGTATTCCCTATCAAAAAAACTCCGATGACTTTATTTTTGACAACCAAATGCTGTCACAAATATTCTATGCAGGCTTCGAAATTGCCGAAATCACCTGCCCTACCAAATACTTTGACGAAGCATCATCTATCAATTTCAAACGCAGTATGCAATATGGTTTGGGTGTGTTGCAAGTATCAGCCCAACACTGCCTACAACGCTTGGGTGTGAGTAAATTTGACCTTTACAAAGGATAATTTTGCCGTTTTTCTGAAAAAACAGCAAAAAAAATGGCAATAAGGGATACATTTCTGCCCAAAAAAGCCTACCTTAGCGGGCGAATTGAACACACCTCAAAAGCATTACTTTGCTTCTGTTTGTTTCGTTCCAATGTTTATTTCCAAAGAAAAAATAACACAGTAAATTTTCTAAACTTAAAAATACATCAGTTAATATGTCCAAAAAGTACCATTTAACCGAACTGCACGAAGAAAATAGATTCTGGGTGAAGGAATTATTGTTCTTCAAAGACGAATTAAGCTATTTTGAGAGTCGCCTTGCCGACATTGCAAGCCGCAATAACAATCAAGAGGTTTTGGCAAAGGTAGAGCATTTTCAAAATCAATTTATTCGTCAAAAAGAGGTCATCGACGAAGTAAAACACAACATCAAAGCCGGCGAAAACGAGTTAGAAAATTTCGCTCGTTCTCATAACGAAATCGCTATCGGACACACCCTGTTTGCCGACCATGTCGATTTGCGCGACGAAATGGAAACTTTCAAAAAAATCTATGCAGAGATGAAAGAAGAGTTTCGTCATTTCTTAGCACAGTGGATGTAATTATTTTCGCTGCTCTTGTTACAAATGCAAAAACGCTGATAGAAATAGATTCTATCAGCGTTTTTTTAGTGTGGTAATGGCATAGAAATGGTTATTTCAGATAGTCTTGTTTGGGGTCTTCAAAATTAACTATGTTTGTTTCTTTATAAGCAGGAGCAGTATTTATTATCTTTCAGAAGACGATAAACAAATGTATCTACTCTTTAGCTTCATTGGAAGGACAGTTTGGTGGTAAATTTTCTTTGTACATGATACTATAGTTTTTATTTTTGTTGTTGATAATGATATTCTACCACTTTCTACTACCAATAACAGTATGCGTCAATGCAATAAAAGCGCCTGTTAGCGATGCAAAGTAGAGAACATCGCGCGTATCAATTACGCCACGACTAATAGAAAGATAGTGGGCGTTGATGCCAATGTTTTCGACAATATCGTCTATCCAAGCATAAAAAACATTGAGCCGACTCAAATAATCAAAAGCCATGTAGAAGAAAAAACACAAAAAAACAGCCAACAAAAATGCCACAATTTGGTTTTGGGTCATGGAAGAAGCAAAAATGCCAATGGCAACAAAAACAGCACTAAGCATCACCAAACCAAGATATGATCCCCACGTGGCGCCGCTATCTATGTTGCCGGGCGTAGCTCCCAATTGATAGATGGTGACATAATAGAGTAATGTGGGCAGCAAGGCAAACAGCACTAAGCACCACGCCGCAAAATATTTGCCCAAAATAACTTGTAGGTCGGTGAGCGGACGGGTAGCTAAAAATTCAATGGTGCCGTTTTTAAATTCTTCGGAAAAAGCCCGCATGGTGATGGCAGGCACCAGAAACATAAAAACCCATGGCGCTATGCTAAACAAAGGGTCTAAGGAGGCATAGCCATAACTTAGTACGTTGGTGTCGGGAAATATCCACACGAACAATCCCATAAGTACCAAAAATATGAGAATGGCGATATAGCCAATCAGCGAGCTAAAATATGTGCTAAGTTCTTTCTTAAATAGGGTAAACATATTGTTCTAAGCAGGATTATTTAGAAATATTAGCAGATGAAGTTGCTATAGGTGTTGCATTAATAGCATTAGTTTGAAAAACAGTTATTGTTAAACAACTTTGCTCCGCTGCCTCATCGATATTAATGTGGCTGTGTGACTCATTGAGCCAAGCCTCGCATAATTGCCAATGATATGACTCTCGGTAAGCGGGATTGAGTGCTTGGTGCGAACACAACAATTGTAGTTCATTAAGTCCTACTATTGTGTTCAGGCTAATGTGTGCAGATTTAGAATAGTACACAATGAGATAAAGCCAATTATATAGGATTTGGCGAAACGCTATTTCGGGCAGCAAAATATTGGTATCACTTTCTTGTAAATTGATTATACCAATAATAGGGTTATAGGTCAATTGTGGCGTAACCCAGATGGCATTGCTGACACCATTCAGCAAACTTAATAGCGGCACAAAATGTTCTTCGCCTCTATATGTTTTAGGTGCAGGAATTTTTTGGATATTAGTCTGTAGTTGGTTACTTAGTTCGATAAGTTCGCGCAAATACATTTTGCCTACATACTCTTGCAATGTGGCAATTACGTTATCCAAATGTTGTATGGGTTGTGCCAATTGTTCTTGCACAGCAGTATATTGGACAAGTGTATAGTACATTTTTTCGTTGGCTTGGTCGATAATTTGTAGGTTTTCGACCATTTTTTTGTTACAATGTCCATAAAAACTACGGATAGCTAATTCGTTTCGTTCCTGCTGCATATTGAACAAAGCCCTATAATCGTATGGGTCATTGTCCAATATCCACACGATTTGGCTCTCATTGTGGGTATTGACAAAAAAAGTAGAGTCAACCACAATGGTTTGTTGGTTGTATATAAATTCTATGTTTGGAAAAAACAAAGGAGTATCCTCTATTTTTAATTGGCTCAAATGGTGTCGGAGGCTATCCAACAACACAATGTTATCAAACAAAGATATACTTGTAGCGGGTATGGTAAGCAATGTATTGCAAGTATCTATCAAAAAACCGTTTTTGTCTATTATGACAACTTGCAAACGTTTACCGATGTAGCTTAATTTTAGAGCATCAAGGGACATATTGGGTTAGTTGAGCAAAAAAATTATAGAGGATTAGGCATTTTGGGCAATGGATTGAGCTAATTGTAAAAATGTTTCTTCTACGTTTGTTCCGTCTAATGCACTTGTGTAATAGTTTACAGGAACAGGAAGTTGCTGGTCTAAGGCATGAAGCAGATTTGGTTCTAATAAATCTGCTTTGTTACCTACTACCAAAATAGGGGTATTGGGCATTTTGTCTTTAAGCAAATCTATATCTTTGCCAACTTGCTCAAAAGAATTGGGACGGCTAACATCAAAAACATAGATGGTGCCACTACTGCCCAAGTAGTAGGATTCTGGAATTTTAGCTTGTGTTACATCACCGCCAATATCCCAAATCAACATATTGAGGGTTAAATTGGGTAAATTGACTACCTTTCGGTCGATGCGAACGCCGAGTGTTGCTTGATAGCTAAAAGAAAAACGTTGGTAAACAAACCGACTAATCAAAGATGTTTTACCTACACCATAGCTACCCGCCAAAATGATTTTTTTGCTGATAGAACGTATCATTTAGTTTTGTTGGTTGTGATAGTTAAAAAAAATAGGACTTTGGGTTGTTATACTCCGTAAAAACAGTATTTGAGAATATATGATGGTCATCACTTCTTATGGACTAAACCACCAAGAAGTGAATATGACATTGGAAATTTGTGTATGTGTTATCGCTTTTTTTTGAGGCGGACTATCATGGAATCTTCTTCTGCTTCGTCGTTGCGATAAATAACTTGGATTTTGTTAGTGCCAAGTTTTTTAACTAAACCTCTAAATGGCGGCGAATTTTGCTCGGAAGCCATCAATGTGTCGTTGGTTGGCTCAACAAGGGTGTTTTCCAAGCCAAACAAACCATATTGTTGCGAGGTATTGGGTGGGTCGGGCAGTTGCCAATCCCAAATCGGAAATTCATACAAAGTATGCCATTTTCCAGTTGCAAAAGACACAATATAGTAGGTATTGATGCTCGACCAATCTGCCCAATTGACCACATATCCTACTTCGTCTGTGCCATCATCATTCAAGTCGCCTTCATTTTTGAGATAAAAAACACCCAACTGTTGTTCTTTATCGCTTATGAGCAATGTGTCTATGGCAGTATTGTTGGATAGCAAAAAAGAATAAGGTGCTTTTTGAATAGTCAGGTCTACCAATTGTTCATATTCTGCCAAACCTTCATAGAATTTGTTGGTTTCTTTTTGGGTGTGTTGGCTCCAATAATGTTCGAGCAATTGTTCGGTCGTGCCATTACCATCAAAATCGCCACTAATTGCCAAACGATACCCCCAAATAGGTGATGGCTGCATT
The DNA here is from genome assembly GCA_016787295.1 of Chitinophagales bacterium. Lineage (GTDB taxonomy): Bacteria > Bacteroidota > Bacteroidia > Chitinophagales > UBA2359 > JAEUUX01. Next base: position 57,528 of record JAEUUX010000100.1, on the reverse strand, counting down.
GAGTCGATGGTTGCAATACTGTCTGGGGTAGTCAACGAATTGGTGGCAGATATCATAGCAACACTATCTTTGTTTGGTGTTGCTACTAAAGATGTTTTTTCGGACGAAAAAGAGCAGGATAGTTGGCAGAGGGACAGTGCAAAAAGACTTAGTTTTAGAAAATTTGAGTGGTAGATAGACATAAAATACGCCATAATTTATAGTAATTTGCCGTCCAAATCTTTCTTCTATTTATAGGTTGTCGAAAGTCTGTTTCAACTGTGATGACAAGGATTCGTAGAGAAAATTATCTACATTGTCTATAGTGGTGGGGATATTTTGGGCAGCAAATTCTGTCAATACTGTTTCGATGGCTTGTTTGTTGGCATTAGTGATAGTTCCCGATACGACTGAGGCGGCATAATAACTATGAAAATTGGTCAGCAAAATTCGATAATCGCCATAGTTAATCGACTCCAAATCGTCGGTGGTATTGTTAAAAGCACTTTCTACAAACGATTTGATAGCTGTTAGCATACCCGCAATCATATCGACATCTAAGGTATTGTTGCGCGAATAGCTGGCGAGCAACAAACCCGAATGGTGTTGTACAAAAAACACTTCTTCTATCTGAAATCGGAGCGCTTCGCTCAACAGCAGTTCTTGTTCGCTTACACCCGAGAACAGCGATTTGGCTTTTCGCGCCCACCAATTGATGGATAAGCTATTTTCGATTCGTTGTCCAATATCGTCCAAAAAAGAATCGAACTGCGAACGCACATAGCGCCGCACCAATTTACCAATGATGGGATACATGGCATCAATAAACTCACCGCGCGATTGTCGGATACCTGTTTGGACGGTTGAACGGATTTCGTTGCCAAAAACTTGCGAAAAATTATTTTTTAGTTCCGCTATTTTTAAGTTAACCAAAGGATTCACTTTGTCACCAAACTTATCAGGATTTTCGACAATAGTATTCAAGCTATCTAATAATAGGCGCAAACGTTCCATATCACTTTTGGTATCTTGCATCTCAAAAGTGAGTGACATCAGTTCGTCGTGCAACTGCTGGAGCTGTTTGCGGTCACTGTTTAAAAGAATATTCCGTAGCTGTTCTAAGTCGGTATTAGGGTTCATAGCTCAATTAATACTATTAGCAACCAATTATGGCACGTCTAATCAGATGCAAAAATAGGTGTTTTTTGTCGAAAAAACAAACTTACATAGCAATTTGTGTTCCAATTTCTACTAACAACTTGCTCAACTGTGTTTTGTCGGTTTTTATCATGTCTAAGCGCTGAATGGCTTCCAAGACTTCTTCATGGTTGCGTTGCATCTGTAAGCTAAGGCGTTGTTCCATACGGCTAAGAGCTTCGTTCATTTCGTTGCGCAAAGTTTGTATATCGCGGTCGGTTTCGGTGCGGTTTTTGGTCATGATTTGACGAACCGCTGAAAATTCGGCATCATATTGTTTCATATTGTTGCCGAACAATATCTCGCGCATGGCATCTATTTGAGAGCCTTGTGGATTAATATTTTCTTGTGACATACCGTTAAAATTTAGATTTTTATGAAGTAATTAATAGGAAGGTATTGGTCATCTGACAATACTTATGTACTTTTGTAGCCTATTTAGCAAAATTTATACCATGAATAAAAATGACCAACAACTTGCCGATTTTAGACAAAATTATGACCTATATAGTTTATCTGAAACGGCTGTGCAATCTTCCCCTTTTGAGCAGTTTAGGCAATGGCTCAATGCAACCATCGAAGCTAATTTTTATGAACCAAATGCCATGATTTTAGCCACCGCTAATAGTCAAGCCATTCCTTCTATCAGAACAGTCTTACTCAAAGACTTTGGGGTAGAACAAGGTTTTGTTTTTTTTACTAACTACCAAAGCCGCAAAGGACGCGAAATCGCTCAAAATCCGCATGGTTCTTTGTTGTTTTACTGGGACAAATTGCACCGACAAGTTCGCATCGAGGGGACTTTGCAAAAAATAGCACCCGAAGTATCGGATAGTTATTTTTCGTCGCGCCCACTGGGTAGTCAAATTGGGGCTATTGCCTCACCACAAAGCGAAGTGATAGAATCGCGCGAGCTATTGGAAACCCGTATGGCGCACCTTAGCGAGCAATATGAACAACAAAAACAACAACCGCAAAGACCCGAACATTGGGGAGGCTATAGCTTGCACCCCCACTATTTTGAGTTTTGGCAAGGTAGAACAAACCGTTTGCATGACCGCATTGCTTATCAGTATGAAGCCACTACAGGAATATGGCACATCGAGCGTTTAGCACCTTAAAACTCACTTTATTTTAGTGCAAAGGTACTGTTTTTTTAATAGATTTCTCCATTTAGCACAAATTTAAGACACATCTAAGCTAATTTTTGTCGAAATTTTGTAGAAAACACATAAAATCCCATAGAGAATTACTACCTTTGCACTAAAAATATAGTTTTTATGGCGAGGCCTATCAAATTTGTAGAAGTAGAATCGGGTTTATGCGGACAGTCACCCTACGGTAAAATGGGTGCGGAATTGGGTATCGATGCCATTAAGTTGGTGGCAATCACTAAAGGGTCTACTCTGTTTATTGATAATGAAAGTTTAGTATCCGTGTCTATACAAGAACATTATGATTACCAAAAAAACAATACCGAACAGTATTTTTATGATATGTATCCGCGCAATTTGGTCACAGCGCGCCACATCGATTATTTGCTGCCCGTGTGCCAAAAAGTAGCTACTGATATTGCCAACGAATTGCGGGCGGGTTCATTTCCTTTTGTGTTGGCGGGCGACCACTCGACGGCGGCTGGCACTATTGCAGGTATCAGACAGGCTTTGCCTGACAAGAAATTAGGGGTGGTCTGGATAGATGCCCATGGCGACCTACATTCGCCCTACACAAGTCAGTCGGGCAATATGCACGGCATGCCTGTGGGTGTGTCGCTGGCACTCGAGCAACACGAGCGCGAATGGTATAATAATGCCGTTCCAGAAGACGTTGCCGAAAAATGGCGACGTTTGTGTCATCTTGGCAATATTAGCCCCAAAATTGATTTTGCCGATTTGGTGTTTATTGGCATTCGCGATTTGGAAGAAGCAGAATGGGATATTATTAAACAACACAATATTAAACATTTTCGCGGCGGTATTGACCGTTATGCTGATACACACAGCAGCAATTTTATGAACAACTTCACGATGCACCAAATTTATATGGCAACCATAGAACATTTGTCGCATTGTGACATTATTTACGTTTCTTTTGACATCGATTCGGTCGACGGTGGCTTGGTGCCGGGAACAGGAACACCCGTGCCACACGGCTTGAATGTGGCACAAGCACGCGACCTATTGTCACATTTCTGGCACAACCCCAAAGTAGTGGCACTCGAAATGGTGGAGGTTAATCCTTTGTTAGACATCAAAAACCAAACAGCCGTCGTTGCATATGAACTGATTGGGCATTTGTATTATTCGGAGAATAATGGGTAGTGCTAAGATTTTTTATTGTTTGGTGTTTGTACTTATGTTTTATACATCTTGTCAAACTTCTAAGCCAGATAGCCGTACAGAGTGGAATTTCCTACAAATCAACAACAAAGACGTGACAATAGATAATGACCTTTATGCCTTGAAAAATTTGCCCGAATTGTTGGGTGCATTACACTATTTGATAACAAAAGCTATTAGCCCTACGCCACAACCATAAATACTTCCCCACAACAAACCATAAAACTTTCATGCGCAGAAGATACATCGACCTTATTAACCAATCTTTCTACTTCCCACAAGAAGGTTTCGAAGTCAAAGATGGGTATCTCTATTTCCATGACGTGCCTTTGCACGATATTATACAACAATACGGAACGCCTTTGCGGTTAACCTATCTGCCCAAAATTGGCGCACAAATCCGAAAAGCTAAACGCTGGTTCGAAAATGCAATGGATTCTATCAACTATCAAGGTGACTATATCTATTGCTATTGTACCAAAAGTTCGCATTTTTCGTTTGTCCTTAACGAAGCATTAGACAATGATGTACATATCGAAACCTCATCGGCAGCAGACATAGATTTGGCGTGGCGTTTGTATAAAAACAAAAAAATCGACCAACAAACCTATATCATCTGCAACGGTTTTAAGACCGCAGAATATGCCCAAAAAATTAGCCAGCTCATCAATGAAGAGTTTACGCGCACTATTCCCGTTTTGGACAATATGCAAGAACTTGATTTTTATGAGCAATACGTTCAAGCACCGACTTGCAATGTAGGCATTCGAATTGCCGCCTCCGAAGAACCGCGCTTTGAGTTTTATACCTCGCGTTTGGGCATTCGCTATAGCGACATTATGCCTTTTTATAAGGAAAAATTGCGCGAACATCCCAAGTTCCGTTTACGCATGTTGCACTTTTTCATTTCGACGGGTGTGAAAGATAGCGAATTTTATTGGGCAGAACTCAACAAAGCCTTGACAATTTATTGCGAACTGCGCAAAATTTGCCCCACACTCACCTGCCTCAATATAGGTGGTGGCTTTCCTTATCGCGACTCGCTCGAACATGCCTACGAATATGAGTACATGATTAGCGAAATTGTGCAACAGGTCAAAGCTGTATGCGACTCGGCGGGTGTGCCGCATCCCGATATTTTCACCGAATTTGGGTCTTTCACCGTTGCCGAAAGTGGAGCAATGATATATTCTGTATTGGGCGAAAAACAACAAAACGACAACGAGGTGTGGTATCTCATCGATAGTTCTCTCATCACAACCGTACCCGATTGTTGGGGCATTGGACAGCGATTTATTGTTTTGCCTATCAACAATTGGGAGCGCGAATATCAACGCATCAACATCGGAGGTATCACCTGTGACTCACAAGACTATTACAATTCCGAAGTCCACCGAAACGAAGTCTATCTGCCCAAAATCAATGGCAAAGAACCTTTGTATATTGGTTTCTTTCATGTGGGAGCCTACCAAGAGTCATTGAGCGGTTTTGGCGGCTTGAAACATTGTTTGTTGCCTTCGCCCAAATTTGTATTGCTCGACATCGACGACGAAGGCAAATTGACACACCAATTGTTTGCACCTGCCCAAAGCCACGAACAAATGCTCGACCTTCTGGGTTATTAATACTAATCCAGTAATAATGCTCTTAATAATACATTAGCTTACTATTTTTTTTGTAAATAATTTCTCTAAACTTTATTCCTGTATAATTTTTTGTATCAATGGAGTTAAAAAATCTCGTGTCCATTAATGGAGTAAGTGGTTTATTCCAATATGTGGGACAAAACAAAGCGGGTATTATTGCCCGTCAATTAGGTAGCGATAGAAATCAGTATTTTCCATCTCGCACCAACCCTTCTGCGGCACTTATGGGTGTAACGGTGTATACCGTCAATAACGAATATGGTACGCCACTCACCGAAGTAATTCATACCATGCTCAAAGCCGATGCTGATGGCACTTTGGCTATCATAGACTCGGGTAGTGACCAACCCATTTTGCGCGAATATTTCTTTGCCATATTGCCCATGCATGACCCAGAACGTGTATCATTTAGAGATATTAAGAAAATGATAAAATGGGCAACTATTTTGCGTGACCAAAATTTGGCATATCTTTTCGAACCTGCCGCTCCCAGTGCCGCCGAAACAACAAACAAAGGCGAAGAAACCAGCGAAGAGGAAAATAATACTGAAATAACCACCGAAACAGCAGAGTAACCATATAAAGGCACAAACTGCATAAGAAAGTTCTCCTTGTCTATGTAAAATAGAAGAAAGGAGAACTTTTTTTGTCTATCACCTATCGACATTAAAAAGTTACTGTTCAGCAAAAGTTTTAGAGTTGTCATTAATTTCATTAGTAAATTTACAAAAATTTATGATTTTGGACAAAAACATTTCGCATTCCAATTTGATAACGACATTAAAAAGAATATTACCTTGTTCACAGTACAATGATTGATGGCAATGTGCCACATTCACAAAAACATACCCAACAAAGAGTTTTCGACACCCTCCAAACAAAGAAAATGTGGCTCAAAATGTCATTAAACATCGGTGTTTTGTCATTTATTTGTCCGAAAAAAAAGACTATTTGCCCATTTTTTTTGTAAATTATGCCCAAAAAGGAATTTTTCTGGGGTCTAAAGTTTTTCTTTAGGGGTCTAAAGTTTTTTGATTCACCCCTTAAAATATTTAAACGTGTCTAAAGTTTTTCTTTAGGGGTCTAAAGTTTTTTGATTCACCCCTTAAAATATTTAAACGTGTCTAAAGTTTTTCTTTAGGGGTCTAAAGTTTTTCTTTTTACCCTTGTTTTTTGGCAGAAATGGCTATTTTTGAGCAAAAAACGGTATATTTTTGGCAAAAAGCCAATTTTTATCAAAAAAACAGCTATTGGGACATTTTTTTGTTGACTTTTGTTTGGGTTGATGACAGAAAAATGTTTTTGTGTCATACTTTTGTCATTTAATTGTCTAATGAATTTTCTTTATTGTTGGCTTGTTGGTGCTATCAATAGTTTATAGAAAAAACAGAACAAGGGATAGAAATAAAGCCCGATGGAGTGAAATTATATCATAGTTTGGCAAAATAATGTCAAGCTACTGGTTTTTTTGTTAATCATTTTATTGTTTTGGGCTTGTTGAGTTTGTTTTGATAATAATAAAAAATACCCTTTTAATCTTGTTATTAAAATATGCAAAAAAAACCGCAGCAAAAAGTTTATACCTTTCTGCTGCGGTTTTTTCTTTGTTTTTGTTCAACGCTAATTACGAATTTGATTAACCAATACCAAGATAGTTAGTACGGTGGTCACTTTGGTGGCAATATCGCTAAACACATCTTTTTTGTTGCCATCTTTGATCTCTTTTCTTAAACGAGCCTCTTCTTTCGCTCGGCGGCTATTTTCTGCCACATAAACCGTTGCGCCATTCTCTACTTTGGGGAAACGTTTCCACCACAAAAAGCGGCGCGTTTGGTTGACTTCACCATTAGCTTTTTGGACAAATGTTGCTTTTCGGCGAGCGTATCGGCTAAATCCCGCACCATAATTGATGACATAGTATTTGGCATCGTGTCCGGGTTCGTAGGGTGCGCTGATTTGGGCGATGGTTGTATCTACTTCGAAATGTTGTATTGCTCCTGCCAAAGTGACCAAATTGCGCACTTTGGGAATAAAAATAGAATCGGCATCGGCTAAAATGTAATTGTAACTTAAATCGTTGAGCAAGGCTAATTCTTGTTCGTGGCGTTTCTTTTTGCGTTTGGCGGTCACTTCTTGTTTGGTTAATGCCTTACTGATGTCCATCAAAACATAACCCAAACTGTCGCGCCAACGATAGAGTTTTGCCCCCGTCCCAAAGGCATAAGGAGTCAAACCGCCTGCTCGTTCCAATAAAGTTGCCAAATCTTCGTCTCTGTTCAACAAAATATATTCGCCCGGATATACCACTTCGCCATATAATTTAACGACTTGTTGTTGTTCATATCCTTCTGCTTGTCGTACAAAAACATGGTCGTAGGGCTGAAGCGGAAAATCTTCGCTATTGGGGTCGAGTTGTAGGTTTTGGTTAATATCGATTCGTTTGACCACGATTCGTTCTTGTACGGGTCGTTGCGTGTTTTCTTCTTTAACATTCACCAAGCGCGAAATTTCTATGCGGTTGTTGGCTGCCTGCACTTCTATTCCGCCCGAAAGATACAAAGCATCGCGCAGACTCATGCCTTGTGTGAAAGGAAAATCGCCCACTTTGCGAACAGCTCCCGAAATTTTGATTTTGGTACCGTCATAAGGCGAGGCAATGGTCACGAGGCGAATGGTGTCGCGGTTTTGTAGCAGAAAATTATCTGTTGCAGTTGGGTTTTTTAATACTTCGCCCAACCTAAAAGGGATATAAACAGTAGATTTATCACTCGGATTGAGCCGCACAATATAGGCACGGTGGTTGTCGGCATATTCCGTTACGCCTTGTGCTTTGGCTATAAGGTCGGTAATGCGGTCGCCGTCGCGCCATTGGTATTGCCCCGGTATTCGAATAGCACCATCTACCACAACATGATTACGAAAACCTACCTCCACGCGTGCCACCATGACCGAATCGCCATTTTGGAGGGCAAATTGACCACTACCTCTCAATAATTCGTCATAATCGACATCTATCAAGGTTTCGCGGTTGTCGGCATATCGCTTGATGTGAATAGCTTTGCGATAGCCTTCAGCCTTAAGTCCGCCGCCATAACGCACCAAGTCGGTCAAACCTTCCTGTTCTTTGAGTTCATAATTATAGGGACGCTTGACTTCGCCACCAAGATAGACGATTTTTTGTTGTGTGGTGACAACAATATAATCGTTGTGTTCGAGAAAGAAATCTTGTTGGCTATCAGGCTGAAATAAGTATTGGTACAAATCTAAAGTAGCCACCGTCGTTCCGTTGCGTTTGATATAGATATTTCGCATCGACCCCAATTGATTGGGTCCTGCAATAGCCACCAAAGCATTATAGACCGATGTTAGTGCAGGAAAGCGGTAGGTGCCGGGATTGAGGAGTTCGCCCACAAAATTCACTGCAATAAGGCGAACAAAAGACACATTAATGGCGATTTGCGATTTTTTGAGGTCATAAGTTTTGGCAAACTTTTGGCGCACCATGTCGCGGGCTTGTGCAAAAGTCATGCCTTTGAGGTAGATAAGCCCCACAAGTGGAGGTTTGATGTATCCTTCTTTGTTGATGACAAAAGTTTGGCTATAATCGATATTTCCCCACATGGCAACGCTAATTTCATCACCAGTCGAGAGGACATAATTTTCGGGTACTTTGTGGTCTAATTCGGGTTCGAGCATATTGAGGCGCAGCGTGCTTTTGCGAAAAAACTCTTGCCCATAAACAATAGGTTCGGGCAGTTGCAAGGCTTTTTCCAAGACTTCGCGCTTTTGCCATGCTATCAGCCGCAACAAAGTTTCGGTATTAATAGTGTCATCGCGAGGCAAGTCATATTTTTTGCGAAAATCTTCTTTGATTTTTTGCTCGTGTTGTTTTTGTACCAACTTAATGGAATCTTCCATGCCATTGAGTTCGCTTAGTTGGCTAATAAAACGCTCATCGACACCCAATTTTCGCAGTTCTTCGGGTGTTAAGAGTATTTTATCTTTGACCATTTTCAAAGAATCGCCACTGCGCATCATCGACAGAATAGAGTCTTCGGGCGACATTTTTTCTTTGCCTGTGATGTATTTTTCTACATCGTATCGGTCGTAGGTACGTTTGGCACGTTGTTTTTCATAGTCGGACTGGGCAGGGCGAATTTGCGCCAAAAGATAGGCTGGCATACCTATCAGCAATATCACCAACATAAAAAAACAGAGACGTAAAGACATGCTATCAGCTATAGGGTTAATGAAAAAAGGGCATCTTAAATTAGAGAATGCCCAAATAACGTGCAAAGGTACGTTTTTTTTGTGATTTTTTTTATTTTTTGAAGAAGTGTGCAGATTACCCTAATAAACTGTCTGCAAAACTAAGTATAGGCAATTACTATAGCGGTTTGGGTGGGAAATCAACAAGTTATTAGCATTTTTCGTACCTTTGCCCCAATTTCTATTTTTCGCCAAATTTCATTACTTTGTATTGGATAGATTTTTTTAGCACCAACAACGTTTGGGTTAGCATTGCCAATTATCCATTAAGTTATATCGAAGCCATATCTGTTGCAGCAGGTTTGGCAGCGGTGTGGCTATCGGCTCGTGCCAATATTTGGACGTGGCCCATTGGTATAGTCAATATAGTTAGTGCTTTTTGGGTGTTTTACCAAGTTCATTTGTATGCCGATATGTTTTTGCAAATCTATTTTTTGATAATGACCTTTATTGGTTGGTACAATTGGTTGCGGAAAGAACAACAAACAGATAAAGGTATCTCGATATTGCCTAATTCACAACGTGCTATGCTATTGTTGGCAATTATATTGGGAACATGGGTGTGGGCGCAAGTGATGCTACATTTGCACGAATGGCTACCCGTTTGGTTTCCGCAAAAAGTGGCTTTTGCTTATACCGATAGCTGGATAGCCGTTGGGAGTGTGGCAGCAATGGTGCTGATGGCACAAAAAAAAGTAGAAAATTGGTGGCTGTGGATAGCTATTGATGTAGTCGCCACTATAGTATACTATAGTAAAGGCATTCGTTTTTTTGCTTTGGAGTATTTTGTGTTCTTGATTTTGGCAAGTTATGGACTGTGGCATTGGGAACAACAAAAAAAGAAAACACAATTTCAATAAATTTTCCCTATCTTTGCGGCGAAATTTGGTGGTTTAAGGGGATGTGGGGTTGGTTGTTTAACATTATGGTGGCTAATTTATAGGATAAAGGTTTTAACATTATGAAAAAATTCTCCCATCTCTTAATATTGTATTTGTGAAAACTATGGTAATTTTGTATCTAAAAAGCATTTATTTACATGAATAACGAACCAGGAATCTTCGGAATAAAACATTCCAATAGAGATTTTACCCAAACTGATACATGGGGCAAGAACCAATTTAACTCTTCTTTTCCCGTGGGTTTAGCAAATTTTTTGGCTTCAAAAGATTTGAAAAACATTTACCTCTACCTTGACAAGGAGTTAAAAGTTAAACACACCCAAATATCGACAAAGCATCTTTATGGTATTGATTCGAATTCAGATGACCTTTTTTTCTCTTTCGAAAGCCCCTATACACCTTACCAACAACTGATTATTGGAACTTTACCAAGAGTTGATTTAGTTACTCTGCGAAGAAGCAATGGACAATGCCTACGACCTATCGAAGTCAAATTAACTGCTTTACCTGACAACTCGACTTGCAACCTGAGCGAGATGTCTTATGGTTGCGAAATAGTTATCAGACCCGACACTATCGTTTATTTGGCTTGCAGTATTGTTGTTAAATTCAAAGACAATAAGGATAAACTTGCAAAACTTATTGGTAATAAGTTTGATGCAATAGTCGAATGGAATGATGGTGTTGCTGTTTGGACTTATCTAACAGATATGATTGCAGCTCTCGACCGTATTATTCTTTCGATGATAGATGAGCAAGAGCCTTTACTAATGCAACCCATTTGGAAAACAAACGGAAAATCGCCCCAACTTGCTGATAACTGCCTAGATGTTTTTGTATGGTCAAATTTTGCTTTTACCCAGCTTTTTGTTGATGTTGCAAGAGGTGAATTACAGGACGGAGCCAACAGAATTACTCGCCAAGTAAGAACTATTATATGGCTTTTCAAAATGCTTTATGATTTTGCAAAACAAGGTCAAATCAATCATCACAAAATCATTGATGAACTTTCTTACAATACCAAAAATGATAAAGCTTTTGCGGCAGGTGGCAGAATTACACAGCGGTATATGTCTTGTGCCGAGTTGACCAAACCAAGAATTGAGAAAAAAGAAATCAAAAACATTGTTCTTGGTGGCGGACAACATTTACTAAGCCCAGAAAGAAGATTTGACGCAATTATTTACAATTCACCAGAATTATTCAAAAGATGAAAACAGTAGATTTATTTTCAGGTTGCGGCGGTCTATCACTTGGTTTTCAAAATGCTGGTTTTGAAATTTTGGCAGCCTTTGACCAATGGCAACCAGCAATAAAAGTTTACAGCGAAAATTTCAAACACCCCATTTACGATATAGATTTAGGTGGTAAAGAAGGCATCGAATTTGTTAAAAGTCTCAAACCTCAAATAATTATTGGAGGTCCGCCTTGCCAAGATTTCTCAAGTGCGGGCAAACGTGATGAAACTTTGGGACGTGCCGACCTGACTATTGCTTATGCTAATATCGTAGCGGCTGCAAAACCCGAATGGTTTGTTATGGAAAATGTTGAGCGAATCACCAAAAGCCATATACTAAAAAAAGCATTGCAAATATTCAAAAAAGCAGCTTATGGCATATCCTATCAAGTACTCGATGCTAGTTTTTGTGGTGTTCCTCAATCGCGAAAACGTTTTTTTTTAGTCGGACAAAAGCATTCGTTTGACAATTTTTTAACTCCCTATTTTAACAAAAACTTGTCAGGAAAACCGATGACCTTATGTGATTATTTTGGCGATTCGTTGGGTATCAAGTATTATTACCGCCACCCAAGAAGTTATGCAAGACGTGGGATATTTAGTATTTATGAACCAAGCCCTACCATTCGTGGAGTAAACAGACCCATTCCCAAAGGTTATACTAAACACGAAGGCGACCCTGTTGAGATTTCAGACAAAGTAAGACCACTCACCACCAAAGAAAGAAGTTTAATACAAACATTTCCCGAAAACTTTATTTTCAATGGTAGCAAGACCGATATTGAACAAATGATAGGCAATGCCGTTCCTGTAAAACTTGGCGAATATGTTGCCAATTGTATCAAAGAATATATCGACGATAAACAGCAAAATAAATTTATGGCAACCGGACAATTAGCGCTTATTAGTGGTTTGTAGGAATCTACATTAGTGTCTTTATCTAAGTATGCTTACATAGCGTTTCTATCTCGCATAACTCTATGGCATTAAAATCATTGTTATCAACATGAAAACTAACGAGATCAAATTTAGAACGGTTATCGATAAAAACACCTTTTATTTCTATAACCCAATTTTTCAAGAAAAATACGAAAGCTATATCAATACCTTGAACGCAACCCTACTGTCTCTAAAAAATCAGATAGAGACACAAGGTCTGCGCCGTTCTATTTTTGAGGAATTGTTAGCCGAAAAAGAACATGGGCTAAGAGCATTATTAGCTTTGACGGGTTTTGCCAATGAAAGCCTGAAACGCTTAATAACTATTGTTCGAGTGGCAGATAATGAAGAGTTATCAAAACTATTATTGACCCAACATTGGCTTACCGAAAAAGACAAAGTAGTAGTTTCTGAATGGGGTGACAGTCGGATAAACAGTCTTATTCGTACCAATGTTTTTTTTCGCAAAGGCATCGTAAATTTATTTTTTGAAGGAGCAAGCGTTCCCTTTTTAGCTACAACATTGCCACTTTTTGAACTCAAAAAATTGTCTATTTCAAAACTAAACTTCGAAATCCCTGCATTGATAGACACCTTGGTTCGCTATAAAGAAAAAGGTAGTTATGCAGGAAAAGGCGAAAACAATCCCGAATATCTATTAGCAGGTATTTTAGACGAAATGGGCATCAGTTTTCAAAAAGGCGATTTAACAGAACTATTTATCAACGAACCTGTTGCCAAACGTACTATGGATTTTATTATTCCAAACAAACAAACACCTAAAATCATTATCGAAAGTTCTTTTGTAATGACAACATCTTCGGGACAAGGTGATAAATCTAAAACAGAAGGAACTATCAAGCGGTTAATCGAAAAATACTATCCCCAAGCGAAATTCATTGGTTTTGTTGATGGTATTGGCTGGTATGTGCGAAAAAGCGATTTGATGAGAATGGTCAATGCTTTTGATGATGTTTTTACGTTTGAAAAAACAGAAATAGAACGATTTAAACAATTCTTAAAACAAAACTTATAATGGTGACACAATACTTAAACGATATTGTTCAGGGTGACTGCATAAGCCTTCTAAAAACAATGCCCGATAATTCGGTAGATGTCACTTTTGCAGACCCACCATTCAACCTCAAAAAAGGCTACAATAGTTATAAAGATAGACTTCAAATACAAGAATATTTAGATTGGTGCGAAGTTTGGATAACAGAAATGGTGCGAATAACCAAACCAACAGGAAGTATTTTTTTGCATAATATACCCAAATGGCTCACTTTTTATACAGGATATCTCAACAAAATTGCCGATTTTAAGCACTGGATAAGTTGGGACGCTCCAACTGCTCCTATGGGTAAAACTTTGCAGCCCGGTCATTATGGCATCTTGTTTTATGCCAAAGATGTCCGCCAACTGAAATTTCATGAAATTCGTTATCCCCATAAAAGAACTCGCAAAGAACATTTGTTAGCCAAAGACTATGGTGGGAAAAAAGGGTTATTACACCCTTTTGGACCTTTGGTATCTGATGTTTGGACAGATATACATCGTGTTAAACACAACAAATATCGTGACGAACATCCTTGTCAGTTACCTATCCATTTATTGGAGCGCATTATTTTGATGTCTTCCGATGAAGGAGATATCATTCTCGACCCTTTTAATGGTACAGGTACTACTGCTATTGCAGCCAAACGTTTGGGCAGACAATATATTGGTTTTGAGTTGGATACAGACTATGTGGCTATTACCAAAAATAAATTAGCTCAAGAAACTGCTAATTCAAAATTAGGCAATGTGTGGGTGAGTTATTATCTCGACGAAATAGTGACGTTGCGCAACAAAGATTGGGACTATTTGCAACAATTTTATCACATACCCACAAAAATAGAGGACATAGACAAAGTAAAAATCCAACTTAAGTCCAAAATCCCTATTGGTATACCGCTCAAAAGCACTTATAACGTCGACACCCGCAAGCAAGAAGAGACCGAAAAAAGTACCTTATTCGAAGCTGAAGTTCATTATCGTTCTCCTATCGAACAATTGGCATCAACCAACAACACCATAACCCCATCAACCTCATGAGTATCTACGAGCAATATGAAATAGTAGTGGGCTTGGAAGTCCATGCACAGCTCAACACCCAAACCAAAATATTTGCTCCCGACCCGCTGACTTTCGGAGCTATACCCAATACCCAAGTGAGTTTTATTACCTTGGGACACCCCGGCACCTTGCCCGTCCTCAACAAAGCGGTCATAGCCAAAGCCGTCCGAATGGGTATTGCCACGCATTGTAGCATACAAAAAAACAACCAATTCTCACGCAAAAACTACTTTTATCCCGACCTGCCCAAAGGCTACCAAATCAGCCAATTCGATACGCCGATTTGTTATAACGGTTATGTGACGGTGAAAGTGGGCGATGCGAGCCGCACTATCCGCATCAACCGCATCCACCTCGAAGAAGATGCAGGCAAAAGTATACACGACCAAAATCCGCGTTTTTCGCAAATAGACCTCAACCGAGCAGGCACACCGCTTATCGAAATTGTGACTGAACCCGACCTCCGCTCTTCCGAAGAAGCCTACCAATACCTCACCGAAATCCGAAAATTGGTGCAGTTCTTGGACGTTTGCGATGGCAATATGGAAGAAGGTAGTTTGCGATGCGATGCCAATGTGTCGGTGCGCCGAAAAGGTGTGACTACTCTCGGACAACGCGCCGAAATCAAAAACATGAACTCTATTCGAGCCGTCAAAAAAGCCATCGACTACGAAGCCAAACGACAAATAGATATTTTGGAAAATGGCGGAACGATATTGCAAGAAACGCGCGGTTATGATATGGAAAAAGGTACTACTTTTTCGCAACGCAGCAAAGAAATGGCACACGACTATCGCTATTTTCCTGAACCCGACCTGCCCCTTGTGGTGCTGGACGAAACAGCCGTCGAGCAAATTCGTGCGGCTATGCCACCGTTGCCCCAGCAATTGGTTGCCAAATATACCCAACAATTGGGTTTGTCGGAATATGATGCCCAACTGCTCACCGAATCGCGCGAAATGGTAGCCTACTTCGAAGCGCTGATTAATCAAACAACCCACTACAAAAGTGCTGCCAATTGGCTCAATACTACTATCAAAGCCTATCTGAATGATAATAATATTTCCATAGGACAATTTCCTATTGCGCCAGCCCAAATCGTACAAGTTATCGAACTTATCCAACAACAAGAAGTGAGTCATACGGCAGCCGTACAGTTTTTGTTCCCTGCTTTGTTGCAACAACCCGAAACAGAATCGGTAGCACATTTAGCCGAACAACTGCAAATTGTGACCCACCAAGATAGTTCGCTGATGGATAGTCTAATTGCGCAAGTGTTGGATAAATATCCCGACAAAGTAAGAGATTATCTATACAATGGCAAAAAGAATTTGTTGGGTATGTTTTTGGGCGAAATTATGCGCGAAGCCAAAGGAAAAATAGATCCCAAAAACCTTAATCAGCGTTTAACGGAGCAATTGTTGGCGCGTAAGAAATAAAGCCAATTAGTGTGTTGCATTATGATTTTTGTCTAATTAAAGCATTGTTTTTGTGTTGCTAATATTGTTCGAATGGCGAAGCGCGTTAGGGATGTGGCGGGTGGCGTTAGCCAGTGCGTAGCTTGCGAAGCACCGAAGCGGCAGCGAAGCCCAGAACAGCCCGACCGTAGGGAACGCCCAAAAACTTAATTTAAAAGTCTAGATAATGCGTGTTTTTAATGCCAAAAAGTTAAAGTACAATGTCGACCAAATTATTGCACATTTTGGTTTGCAAACAAGCATGGATTGTCCCATATTGGAACAATGGTCAACGGTACAGGTTGCTTGTGGCGCAAGCGCTCAACCAAGATGATAAAACCATTTTTGGGTGCTATCTCTTGGGCAAAGATTGGCATTTTACTAGCTTACACAACAACAGATACTGCTTTAGCGCGTCTTATGATGCGACACGCCCCACCGAATTGGCACAAATCATACACATTTTAGCCCATCTTAAGCATTTTATTCACCCATAAATCTATTCCCATACCAGACCAAAAGTATGACAACTTATCTATACAGTTTATTGTTTCTTACGTTGTTCGCCACTTGTGATAGATTTCCACAAAAAACGGTCGACAATTTTAAGGGTTATACCATTAACGGCACCGCCGCCAACGCACCCGAAAAAACGCCTTTCTATTTATTGGCAATAGATGGCTCGAATAGTACTCCCGTCGATACTGCCTATACTGATGCCAAAGGTAATTTTACGTTGCGCGGCATAAGCGAACAAATCCAACTCGGACTTATTCGAAGTACCAATAACCAGCAAATTTTGCTAGTATTGGAGAACAAAAAAATGACTCTCCAATTTGACTACACCACTTGGAAAGGCTATAGTCTCAAAGGTACAAAAGCCTCTGAACAAATGACCCAAATGGTGAACGAAGTGGTTAAACTATCTCCCGCCGAGCAATTTGCTTACCTCAAAACATGGGCAGATACTTGCTCCAATGCAGTAGTGAGTTATGTTGCTGTTACCAACTTGCCTATCGACCAACATTATTCGAGTTACGAAAAAGTGTTGCTCCGCTTAGAAGCACAAATGCCCAATACGCGCGCCTTAAGCGAATTTAAAGCGGGCATGGAATCTGCGAAAAACTTAACACGCACTAACATTGGTGGCGAAGCACCCGATTTGGCATTCGAATCGCCCGAAGGCGTTGTGTACAAACTGTCTGACTTACGTGGCAAAACTGTTTTGCTCGACTTTTGGGCATCATGGTGCGGTCCTTGTCGGCGCGAAAATCCTACTGTTGTGGCAGCCTATAACAAGTATAAAGACAAAGGTTTTACGGTGTATAGCGTCTCATTAGATTCTAACAAGGACGCATGGAAAACAGCTATTGCCAAAGACCAACTGGCTTGGGAATACCATGTAAGTGACTTGGGAGGCTGGAAGTCAAAACCCGCTCTCATCTATGGTGTCGGTTCTATTCCTCAATCCTACCTCATCGACTCCAAAGGCATCATTATTGCCAAAAACCTGCGCGGCGAAATATTAGAAAGCAAATTGACACAAATTTTTGGACAATAATCTACTGCACCCCCGGAATGTTTGTCATTTACAGCACCAGCTATTCGCAATTTCGTAATTAAATATTCATTAATCCAGCAATAAAAATATTTTTTCCTCATGAAACATCTATGCTTTGCCCTATTGGGTATTGCTCTCTTGCACTTTAGCTGTAATAATAACCTCAAAGACGGCTATGTCCTAAAAGGAACTATCAAAAACGCTCCTGCTAATTCTCAATTTTATTTGATGCAAATCGAAGGCACACAACCTAATTTCATCGATACTGCTACTATTGATGCTAACGGCAATTTTTTGTTCAACAGCCAATTGCCGAACAAATCATTGGTCAATTTAGCTCATTCGGGAGGCGCTTTGAAAGGGTCTCCTGTGCTGTTTGTTATGGACAACAATTCTCGCGT
Organism: Chitinophagales bacterium; assembly: GCA_016787295.1. Taxonomy (GTDB): domain Bacteria; phylum Bacteroidota; class Bacteroidia; order Chitinophagales; family UBA2359; genus JAEUUX01. The sequence continues at coordinate 39,483 of JAEUUX010000100.1, read as the reverse complement.
AGAATTATCTCTTGATGCCAATAATCCTACTGAATATACGATTAGCGGCTCACCCGAAGGTATTCAAATTAAAGAACTGATTTCCAAAGTACGCAGCACTCCCAATCCTACCGAACAAATGGCATATCTAAAAGGGTTTGCTGATACTTGTAAAAGTCCTTTTGCGAGTTATATTGCTGTTACTAATCTGCCTACGGAATCCGATTATATAGACACCTACAAAGCAGTTGCAAGCCGTTTGCAAGCCAGTCTACCCGGCAGCAAATTGACCACCGACCTCAATAACCGCTTAATGCAGTTGGAAAAAATGTCTAAAATTAGCGTTGGTGGTGATGCTCCCGACATCCAAATGCAATCGCCCGACGGAAAAACCTACAAACTATCTGACTTGCATGGCAAAATCGTTTTGCTCGACTTTTGGGCTTCGTGGTGTGGTCCCTGCCGCAAAGAAAATCCTACCGTTGTGGCAGCTTATGATAAATACAAAGACAAAGGCTTTACTATTTTTAGCGTATCATTAGACAAAGCAAAAGAAAATTGGCAAAAAGCCATCGAACAAGATAAATTGGCATGGCCCTACCATGTTAGCGATTTGCAACATTGGCAATCAGCCGCCGCACAGCTCTATGGCGTACAGTCCATTCCTGCTTCTTTCCTAATTGATAAAGATGGAAAAATTATAGCCAAAAACTTGCGTGGTCCCGCTTTAGAATCTAAATTGGCAGAAGTGTTAAAATAAAAATTTTCACTTGTCCATATAACACAATCCCCCCCCTAACAAGAGTAATATCTCGTTAGGGGGGGATATTTTTTATTAGCCCAAAAAAATCTTAAAAATACTTCCCTCTTGTGAGTGATTACTATCAACTTGTATTTTCCAATGGTGAGCGCGACACACTTCTGCCACATAATATAAGCCCAATCCAAAACCTTTAACGTTATGTATGTCGCCGGTGGGAACTCTAAAAAATTTGCTAAATATCTGTTTCCAATACTTTTTCTCGATGCCAATGCCATTATCTTCTATTTGGAGCAATACACCTTTTTTGTGGTTTTGGGTGCTAATGTGTATGTGAGGTGTGGTGTTACAATACTTCAGGCTATTGTCTATGAGGTTGTAGAGGATATTTGTGAAATGGTGTTTGTCTGCCAAAATGATGGGTTTGTTAGTGTGTAGATGCAGTTGTATAGGTGCTTCACTGCCAGCTCTAATGTTCATGCTCTCAGATACTTGTTGTATAACAGTGTGTATATCGAAGCGTTCTTTTTGTAGTTTAATACCATGTTTATCCATGCGCGCCACCTGCAATACTTTTTCGGTTTGGCTGTTCAAACGAGCATTCTGTTCTGCAATGATTTTGGTGTATTGCCACAAGCGCGGATCTTGCTGTATTTGTGGATTTTGTTCTAACACATTGGCAGCAATTTGTATGGTAGCAATAGGGGTTTTAAATTCGTGCGTCATGTTATTGATAAAATCTTTTTGCAGCTCGGACAAGCGTTTTTGTTGCAAAATAACGACCATAGCATAACCCAAAAACAAAACAACCACCAGCAAAATACCCGAAAAAACTATCCACAATTGTAAAGAAGTCACCAAATAGGTGGTGCGTGTGGGTAGGTGGACGGCAAAATAGTAAGTAAATTTGCTGTATTTAGGTAGATTTTTGGTGCGTTTTATTTTTTCTGTATTACTTTCTGCCTTAATGTAGTTGCCATACATCATTTTGTCGGTATTGCAATCATATATGGCGTATTCAAAATCTAAGCCGATTTGTAGTTGCATAAATTCGGTTCGGAGATAGTATTCAAGCCAATTGGCATCTATTTCGTCGTTGATATTGACAAAATAATAGTCCGATGACACTTGCTTGACGGTGTTGTCGGGCAATGTGACTTTTTTGCGGGCGGCTAATTTTTGGGCGGTATTTTGCAGCGCGATCTGAATGCTTTGGTCAAGCTGTTTTTCTTTCAAATCCCACGCTCGCAACATCCAATAAGTTTGGACAACGACAATGCCTGTAATGGCAAAAATACCCAATATAACAACTAAACGGACAGTGGTGTTTTTCATTTGACAAAAAAAATAAAATCGTACCTTTGGTTGGCAAAGATACGATTTTTTTGGGGGAAGTTGTATGGTTTTTTCGTTAAAATCCAATAACGCCACGTCCTACTTTTTTGATTTTTCCTTCATTGGTCAGTTTTTTCATCAATTTGTCCAACACACCATTCACAAAATCCTTACTTTTGGGTGTGCTATATTGCTTAGATATGTCAACATATTCGTTGATAGACACTTTGACTGGGATATTAGGAAAATACAACAGTTCACACAAAGCCATTCGGAGCAACACGTTATCGGTGCTGTTCACGCGGTCGGGATCCCAGTTGTGGAGTTGTGGCACAATCAGTTGCTTAAAAGTATCAGCGTTTTGCAAAGTTTTTGCGAGCAATTCTCTACCAAATTTGAGACGGTCGTCGATGGCTTCGCGGTCGGGCAAGAGGCTCAGTCCGCTGGAATCAAAAAAGTTGTTGAGTTGATTAACCAACAAAGGATAGATAATATCGATGTCATCGTAATAGTTAAAAAACATGTCTTCGAGATGGCTCTGATACAACTCATCTTTTTGCAAAATTTCTACCAACAAAAACCGCATGATATCGGTTTGTTCTTTGACAGTATGTTGGGTTTTCTGGCTATACAATTGGTAGGTGTGGGTGTTTGTAAAATTCTGGTACAATTTGCGTGTCACATCATCTTCGAGCTGCAATACAACATGAGCCTGTTTAACCGTTTGCAAAAAATCCTTATTGGTACGAACAAAAACAGGAATAGGATTTTGGTTAATGATTTCCGACCATTTTTTGTCCGCTTCGGTTTTGATATGTTTTTTTTGTCGGCGCGCGCGGTCACTTTTCACATAGTCTACGATTCGTTCGACCGTTAGCCAATGATACAAATAGAGTTGCTCGAAATATAAAATGCTTTTCTGTAGGAACTGTTCTAATGAGGGCAGTTGATACGCCTCGTTGTGGTCGGAGGCATAAAGACACTGCATGGTTTTTATCCTCAATGTTCGTCTATTGAGCATTGTTTGTTTTTTTGTGGGTCAAAATTGGGAGTGTGCGTGAGTGCTTCTCACCAACATAAATAGGTTTTAAAGCTGCAAAGGTACGCAAATTCTCTGGTATTTTACTACCTTGCCACTAAATTGTCTATAAAAAGCAATATTACTTGCCTTTATTGGTCGATTGTTGTCGTTTACTTTGCAATTGGCGCGGAATTTTGGGAATACGATGTTTGCTTTTGAAGCCCAATTCCAGATAAGTCTCACCTTTCACAAACGCCTCGATACCTCTTTTAATGACCGTAGCCGTGTTGCTCGGCAGTTGTGTGAAAGGCACCCACCGCAAATGTTCGCATTTGTGTGGTTCTTTGTTGTGGATATGCCCTTCCCAATGGTCGGCAAAAAAGAAAAAATGCACCGTTGGCGTATCCATGCGCAAGCGATGTATGGTCAGTACCAAAGTCACATTTTTGGGGTCTAAGGTAATGCCTGCCTCTTCAAAAGTTTCCCGCAGCAGAGCCTGCTTTGCCGATTCGCCCGCTTCTATCCGTCCGCCCACCAAACCATACTCCCCTCCCCTATTTCCGGTTTTTTTAAGTAGCAATACCTCTCCGTTTTTTTCGAGAATCAAACTTGCCACATTGAGGCGCAAACGTTCGTTTTTTTTCAGTTTCATGCTTAAAATTTAGTTGCCTTTAGAAATTTTATAGGCTTAAAATACAAAACGAAAATACTTGTTTTTGGATATTAAATTTTTTTTATTTTTTTGGGCGTTTCCCTGCGGGTCGGGCTGCTACGGGCTTCGCTTCGCTTGGTGCTGCGTTACTCTCCGCACTGGCTAACGCCACCCTCCGCATCCCTAACGCGGCTTCGCTATTTGCAAGGATAGTTATATTTGTAACCACTACCGTATAGCAAACACATTAAACATTGGTGTATCGCCCATAACAACGTCTTTTTCCACAGTAATTTTCACAAAACCATGTTGTTTGCATAAACCGACAACTTCCTCCAATCGATGCTGAACATCATGCACTTCTGCCACAATTTGCTGTATTTTTTGCCAATCTGCCGCTGCTATACCTTTCAAAACGGCTAATTCAGCACCTTCACAATCAATTTTAAGCAAATCAATACGATTTATGTTGTGTTCTGCTATCACTTTTGATAGTGTGGTCAAACGGCAACAATAGTCTTTTTTGCCTGCTTGCAAATAATTGGCAATCCAGCGAAAAACCGGCTTAGGTAGCCATCTCACCCAAGCAAATTTAGCAGGTGCATGGTGCAAATTTCCTTCGACAGCGCGTGCCAATTTGTTGGAGTCGTCTGCCCAATCCTCCAAATGAGCCGTCGACAAAGCAGGACTATTGGGAAAATAACTAAACGTTACCTCCTCCTCTGCATCAGACACACCCACAGGTAAGGCAACAATTTGTGGCGCATATCGCAACGCATTACGCTGCAAAACATCATAAATTGGTGGCAAAGGCTCAAAAGCATAGACCCGAGTTTGTGGATATTGTTGTGTCATGCGAACCGCAAAAACACCGATATTAGCTCCCACATCAAAAATTGTATCGCCATCTTTCACCGCAATTCCATTAGCAAAATAACCTTTTACATGGCGGTCAAGCATTTGTGCTTCGGGCGCATTGATGCAGTTAATTGTTGTTCCGTCAGTAAGTTGTGTAGTATTTGGTCGGTTTTTTTTAAACCACATAAAGAAAATAGATTAAAAATTAAAATTTATAATTGATTGAAAATTAGCACTATAACATCAATAAAAAAGGCAAAAACACTTTTACCAGCACCCCAAAAAGACAGCTTACAGCAATCCAAGTCATCATGCCAATTTGGTAGCGATACAAAGCCACCACCGACAATAGACACCACAATATAGCTACCCCATCAATGCCTTTGTCTGCCTGCACAAACGTATGTTGTGCCAAATACAGCACCAAATAGCTCATCAAACCGACCACAGCAGGAGCAATCAAACCCAAATAACGCTGCCAATTTTGCTGTTGATGAGTGTATTCGATAAGTGGCGCACCTGCCAAAATGAACAAAAAAGAAGGCAAAAAAGTGTAATATGTCGTCAAAACGAGTGTAATAGTTGCAATACTTAGACTATGGTTAAACTGGTTGTAACCCGCCATAAACCCGACAAACGCCAATACCATAATCAAGGGACCTGGGGTACTTTCACCCAACGCCAACCCGTCTAACATTTGCTTGGGTTGTAACCAGCGAAATTGTTCTACGCTTGTTTGTGCCACGTAGGGCAAAACGGCATAAGCTCCGCCAAAGGTAACAAAAGCTGCTTTGGTAAAAAACGAGCGAATGTTTGCCCAAAAATCCATTAAACCACTCATCGATTTTCCGTTCGCCCAGCAATCCAATAAAAAATAAGGAACATACCACAGTAACACACCAACAAGCAATAAAACGCATAATTTTGTCCAAGAAAATCGCAAATGTGGTAATTCTGTACTTGTTTTTATCAAAAAATCTGCTTCATTCTCCTGTTTAGCTGTGTGTCCTACCGATTTTTGTAACCATTCGGGTTGTATTTTGTTGATGCCAATTGCCAATAACAAACAAAGACCAACCACCCAAGGAAAAGAAATATGCCAATAAGCTGCTACAAATGCTATGCCAGCAATAAAAAAATGCAAAGGTAGGCGCAGAGATTTTTTGGCAATTTTAACCAATGCCAAAGCAACAATGGCTACCATAGCCGCCTGTATACCATAGAAAATAGCTTGCAATACGGGCAAATGACTATAAGTCACGTAGCAATAACTCAACAGCCAAAGCACCAACATGGAAGGCAAAACAAACAATGTACCCGCCACAATACCTCCCCAATAACCATGCAATAAAAAACCTAAATAGGTCGCCAATTGTTGTGCTTCGGGACCCGGTAGCAACATACAATAGTTGAGCGCATGTAAAAAGCGAGCATCAGATACCCATTTTTTCTCTTCTACCACATGACGATGCATCAAAGCTATTTGTCCCGCAGGACCGCCAAAACTAATCCACCCTAAACGAAACCAAAAAGAAAGTGAATACATATACCATTGTTTTTATCAGAGTTTGGTTAAAAAAAATAAAATTTTTAGACTAGTCTAAAAATAATTTCTTTTTATCCAAAAAAAGTTTTTACCTTTGCAAAACAAAATAGTCTAAACAGTCGTTATTATATTTTAGAGCGAATTAGGCATTGATTTTATTCTAAAATTAAAAACACTTTTCAGAAAAATTCCCACCACTCGCTGAGTTTCTTTCAATAAGGCGCAACCAACTTAATCACATTTTTTAAAAAAATAATATATATATGAATACATTAAACAATGCTTGGAGCAGAGAGTTAAATACCCCCTCTCTACCCGAAGTTCATGCCTCTATTCCTGTGCCAAAGACAGGGAGCTTTTGGCGCAAATTGTTTGCTTTCACGGGTCCTGGTTTAATGGTCGCTGTTGGCTACATGGATCCGGGCAATTGGGCAACCGATATTGCAGGTGGAGCCAAATTTGGTTATACTTTATTGGCAGTCATTTTGATTTCCAATTTTTTTGCGATGATATTGCAGCATTTATCCCTTAAATTGGGGATTGTGACTGGGCGCGATTTGGCACAAGCCTGCCGTGACCACTATAGCCGCCCTGTTAGTTTCGCTCTATGGATTTTGTGCGAAATTGCGATTGCAGCTTGCGATTTGGCAGAGGTATTAGGTGCGGCAATTGCCATGAATCTCCTATTTGGTTTGCCGTTGCCTATTGGTGTTGTTATTACGGTGGTTGATGTATTGGTGGTTTTATACTTTCAGCACAAAGGTTTTAGGTGGATAGAAAGTATAGTAGCAGGTCTTATTTTTATAATATTATTATGTTTTGTATATGAAATCATTGTTTCAAACCCGGCTATTAGCCCACTTTTGTATGGTCTTTTGCCACAACCACAAATCGTCACCAATCCCGAAATGCTGTATGTAGCCATTGGGATTTTGGGAGCAACGGTTATGCCCCACAATTTGTATCTACACTCGAGTATTGTGCAAACTCGCAATTATGAAAAGACCGAAGCCGGCAAATTTAGTGCTATTCGTTTTGCAACCATCGACTCTACTGTCTCTTTATTGTTGGCATTTTTTATCAATGCAGCTATATTAATTGTGGCGGCGGCAACTTTTCATGGCACCGAACATGCCAATGTAGCTGACATTTCCGATGCCTATCATCTTTTAGACCCTATTTTGGGAGTAGGTTATGCGAGTATGTTGTTTGGTGTGGCGTTGTTAGCTTCGGGACTAAACAGTACTTTGACAGGCACTTTGGCAGGACAAATAGTAATGGAAGGTTTCTTAAATTTGCGTTTGCCACCTTGGATGCGCCGTTTAGTGACGCGTCTCGTGGCTATCATTCCTGCTTTTATCGTATCGTTGTGGTATGGCGAAAAAGGCACAGGACAATTATTAGTTTTGAGCCAAGTTATTTTATCACTCCAATTAAGTTTTGCGGTTATCCCTTTAGTATATTTTACAAGCAATCGTCCCAAAATGGGTGTTTTTGTCAATGGCACCATACTTACCTATAGCAGTTGGGCAATTGCATTTATCATTTGTTCGTTGAACATCTATTTGTTGTGGGAAACTTTCATGGGCAGTTAAACACCGCAAAGGTAGGTATTTTTACTACATTTTTCGAAAATCTACAATTATTTTTAAGCGCTAAAAAATCCGTATCTGACTTTTAGGGTCTGATACGGATTTTTTGGACATATAGCCGCAATGCATCACTCAGCAATACCTAATTTTTAAAATACTCATTCACTCCTGAGTATTTTTCGCGCTTACGGTCACGCTTTTTAGCCTCTTTGAGGTTTTTTTTAGAATCTGATACATGCTCATCCTCAAAAAAAGCAGCCACGCCAGAATTTTTCTCTCGTTCATGGTCGCGTTTTTTAGCCTCTTTGAGAGCTTTTTTAGGATTTGACACGTGGCGTTTGTTGAAAAATTCTGCTACGCCCGATTCTTCCTCTCTTTGACGGTCACGGAGTTGAGCTTCGTGTAATTTCTTGCGCGATTTGCGCTCCATTTTTGCGATACTAATGTTTTCGCCAAAAGCTCGTGCCACCCAACGCGTGTAGGCAGATTTGCTTTTTTTCTGTTTGTGTTTTTTTTGTTGTACCTTGGTCAAGGACGACGAATTAGCGGCATAACCGCCCATTTGTGCCAATGCTCCGGTACTTGTAAGACAGATGCAGACAAATAGAATCAGTAAGCACAAGACTTGTTTCATAGTCAATAATTTTTATGTTTAACAAAAAATGATAATAAATTTATGGAGTCATAACGAAAATACGGGATTTATATTGCTTATTACTTAGACGTTGAGAGTGAAAAAAAGTTAAAATTCAATGGCTTATCCATGATTTGGGCAAAAAATTTTGTATCGCTGCAAAATAGGGGATAGTTGACATAAAAATCAAGCTATTTTAGACACTAAAAAACTCTTATTGGCAAGTTCATCGGGGTTTAGGATATAGTTTAAATTCATGCGAAAATTTCGTTCATATCTACTTTCCTATCGTTCAATTTTCTGACTGCAAAGATACTTGTTTTTGGGCAAAAAACACACTCCATTTTTGTAAAAATATTTTTCTGCGGGTGTCTTGTAAACTTTTTTAAACCCAAGTAACGCTTTAAATCCCATTGTATTGTTCCGTCGAAATGATGTATGTTGTTGATGGCAGTAACAAAAAAAAGCCCCAAATAGAAGTATTTTTTGAAAAAAAACTTAGCCTAAGTAATTTTTTGTGACAAAATTTAAAAAAAATTGTGCTTTTTTCATTAAATCTTGTTTTGACCTGTGACATTTGAGCAGTTTCTCCGTCCAATTAGCACGTTTTGCAGTTATTCAGAACATTGCAAAAAAATCAGTTTTTTTTATTTTTTTTAACCAACATTTTTTAGGAAATGACTATCAATTTACTTGACTTACTTAAGAGTCAACTTGGCAGTAGTGCCATTAGCTATCTTAGTTCGTTTTTAGGCGAAAGCGAAGGACGCACACAATCTGCCGTTAACAGCACTTTAGCTACATTATTGAGTGGCTTTTTGTCTAACGGTGGCACCACAAGCGGAGCAGCAAATTTGTTGAACTTGTTCAACAGCAAACAGCAAAGTTCTACTTCTGCCGGTGAATTAGTGGCAATGCTTGGTTCTGGTGAGTCTTCTATTGGTTCTTTGGTTCAATTGGGTAAGCCTATTTTGGATACTCTTTTCGGCTCAAAATTAGGTGGTATCATCGACCTATTGGGTTCTTCTTCGGGTATGCAAAAAAGTAGCTCTTCCTCTTTGTTATCCATCCTTGCTCCTATTGTGACAAGTGTATTAGGCAAACAAGTTCGCGATGGCGGCTTGAATGCTGCTGGTTTGATGGGACTTTTGATGGGTCAAAAAGACCATATCAAAGCGGCTGCCCCGGCAGGTTTAGCAGGTGCTTTGGGTCTATCATCATTGGATGGTTTGTTCAACCCTGGTGCTTTAGCCGCTAATTATGCTACGGCTAATAGTTCGTCTGATGGTGGTGGTGGTATTGGTAAATGGTTGTTACCATTGTTATTGTTAGGTTTGTTGGGTGCTGGAGCATTCTACTTCCTTAAAGGTTGCGGCAAAGAAGCTACCGAAGTAGCTAACACTACTATCGAAAACGCAGGTGACGCAGCCAATGCAGCAGGTCAAGCGGTAGCTGGTGCTGCCGATTCGTTGGCAAACGCTGCGGGTGATGCAGCTCATGCAGCAGGTCAAGCAGCAAGCAATGCAGCTAACGCAGCAGGTCAAGTGGTAAGCGATACCTATACTGCTACTGCCGAAGCTTTGGGCAAATTGTTCAAACGCAAACTTGCCGATGGTGTTGAACTAAACATACCTGAAAATGGTGTAGAAAACCGTTTGGTTACTTTCATCGAAGACAAAACAAAAGTAGTAGACAAAACAACTTGGTTTTCGTTTGACCGCCTTTATTTCGAAACAGGTAAATCTACTTTGAAGCCAGAATCTCAAGAGCAATTGAAAAACATTGCTGCTATCATGAAGGCTTACCCTAAAGTAGAAATCAAATTAGGTGGCTATACAGACAATACAGGTGACAAACAAAAAAACATGGAATTGTCACAAAAACGTGCAGAAACAACTATGCAAGAATTAGTTAAATTAGGTGTAGCTGCTAAACGTTTGACCGCCGAAGGTTATGGCGACCAACACCCTGTTGCTGACAACACAACCCCAGAAGGTCGTGCGAAAAACCGTCGTATTGACATCCGTGTGACCAAAAAATAAAACCTTTCTCTTAATCTATACCAAACCGTCTAACCTATTTTATGGGTTGGGCGGTTTTTTTTGTGTTTATTTAGCATTCGTAACGCTTTTTTTGAAGCATAGTTGCTAAATTGTAAGTAAAAAACCCTAACTTTGTGCAATTATAGCAACCTAACCCTCATAGGTATCAAAAAAACTTTTTTTGCATGTTAACATTTGTTATTAACTTACATACAGGCATTCCGAGCATGGCATTAGCCGAGCCATTTTTGTATCCGTTGCAAAAAAACGAAACGCTCCATCTCATTTTTTCCACCACCGACAGCGTAGCACGTAGGCTGGAAGATGCTGCCATGAAAGTGCGACAGCATTTGGAACGTTCTGCCTATTTTAAATGGCAAGTTATTTTTTTGGTGAAAATCGCACCTGACCAAGCAGGGGCTTTTCAGGATAGTTTGTCAGCTCAAATGTCGCTCATTAAGCAATTGTTTTTGCAAAGTCCGCACCTAAATTTGCGACCACACAATAGCTTTATCATCGCCCTCGACCACCTGAACGAAGACGAAGCTATTCCAGCTTTGCAAGTAAGCGAAAACTATCGCGATAGCTGGGAGTTGGATACCACAGGCATTATCCGCAATCCCAGCCGCTATTTTATTAGCGAAGCACAGATGCAACAATTGGACAGTATTTGGAAACAAAACGCTACCTTAGACCAAAGTACTATCATCAATCTGGGTTTCAACCGTCTACCAGCCGACATACAAAACAAAGTAAACCAAGCCACGCAACAAATAACACAATTGGTTAATGGCTATCTTGATGTTCCCAAAAACCAACTTCAGCGATTTAGTATTGTTCCAAATGTATACTATATCGACGAAAAAAGTTTGGAACGCGTCCAAAATGCCTTTAATGGTCGATTAGAAAGTACCAAACAAGACCCATCGCGCTACAATGAATTTTTGCCGTCAGAAGCTTTAAAAAGCTCCATAGCAGATATTTTTGGCATTTTTTCGGAAGAAAATCAATCGTTGTTTCGCCTGATTCGCTACCCACTTTCCTATAGCCACGAAGATATTTTGCAACAACATTTGGTCAAATTGGCATTGGTCATTAGCCTTATCACCGAAGAAGAGGAAATTGTAAAGGCTTTGTCGCGCAAAAATTATACGGTCAAAGTGGACATCAAACCAGAATCGGTGCAACAAATCATGGGATTATACACCGAAAGCCTGCACAATGCCGAACGCCGTTTAAGTGACCGTTTGTCGAATCCATTGCCAGTATCGCTCGATTTGTTGGAAAGTACCAATTGTGGCTGTACCGAAACACTCGAAAAATCAGCACCACCACAATTACAATTGGGTTTTGTGCTAACACAAGGCGATTTGCCCAAATGGGACGATTGGAACGCCACCCTCTACAAACAAGTGACAGACTATAGCATTCTGGCACAACGAAAAATACAAAATTGTATCAGTCAAGGACAACGTCAAATGCAAACCCTTAAAACGGTGGAAGTGGCAAACATTGACAATACGGTGCAGGATTTGGCAACCCAACGCAGCAGTTTGCAACAAGCCGTGCAACACCAATTTTTTACCAAAAGTTTTACTTACGACTGGAATACCTATCGAAAAGAACAAGAACGCAACTTCAAACCCTTATTGTTTAGCCGTCCAACACAGCGCACTTTGGTGTATCTATTGCTCATCACCAGTGTTCTGACTACCTTGGGTTTTGTCAATGTGGGCTTGAAAAACCAAGACGGTGGCACTTTGGCAATCTACTATATTGGGGCTTTGGTAATTGCAGCACTATTGGGCGCTTTGGTATTTTGGATAGCGCGCAATAGTTATCGAAAAAAAATTGACGATATTTTGCTTTCTGTATACGAAAAAGCACGCGCTTTACGTTCTACTATCCACGACGATTTTGAACGACAAAAAAACTATTTGACCGCTTTGTGTCAGCTCAATGTGGTGCGTCACAATTATGACAAAGCTGTGGCAGCGCGCGACCAACGCAACGAACAAAACGTTATGATGGATTTTCATCGTCGCAAATTAGCCGAACATAAATCTATCGCTCAAAATTTGTTACGCGTGTTTCGTACCACCATGCCCAATCAATCCAGCACAGGTTTGTTGCCTGATATTACGCCCATCGATGTTACCCGCGCTGTGGCAGACAACGATATTTATGCACCTAATACCTATATGAACATTCGTAGTCAAGGTACCGATGTGGCAAAAGTAGAAAATACCCCCTACCCTATCCAAAGCAACCTAAAACATCTGCTCAACAACTTAGTATTTGACCGCGATAAAATTTATAGCCGTCCCAATCGTTAAGCCATTCGCGATTCGTTTCAAAAATTTACTATATGAAAAACCACTTTTTTTTCTATACAATAGGCATTTTGGGGTTGACCATCTTGTATAGCAGTTGCGCTAATAGCGAAATATATCCACCCCATCCCCAAGTAGTGGACGTGTATTTCAACAAAGACACCGTTAACGCCATGCACCTCAATAATGCCGAGAGCTTTGTTATCAACATAGATTTTCAAGACGGTGACGGTGACATTGGCTCGACCGAAGCAGAACCTGAATCGAACGTTTTTGTAACCGATGGACGGAACAATAATTTTTATGAATATACCGTTCCTTTCGACTTGCAATCGCCAAGCGTCAACAAATCCATTTCGGGAACCATACATTTGTCTGTCGAAAATGCTTGTTGTACACCCATAACAGGCATTCCTTGCCTCCCACCACCTAATGCTGTTTATAACACCTTCGATTCGGTGCGTTATAGTGTTTATATAAAAGACCGTTCAGGCAATGTTAGCAATAGTTTCACCTCACAACCTTTGTACTTGTTGTGTGTAAACTAACATTTTTTTTACTTTACACTTCCTAAAAATATTTTTCTATGAAACGTATCGCTTTATGGCTCTTAGTTGCAGTGTTTTTTATGCACTGCGGTAGTATGTTTGTTTGGGGTCAAACTCCTTTCCATGAATACTACAATATCGTTAAATTAGCAGACCACTATCTGCAAACGCATTATGAAAGTTATGTCGATAAGGCATATTTACCCCCTGTTAAAAAGTTAATTTTTGAACAGGAACAGATAGAACTCCAAGATGTTACCGCCAACAGGAAACAAGTTGTAGAGTTTGTCTGCCGTAATACCAGCGACAAGCCAATCACTATTGAAAAAATAGAGCAATTAAATAAAGAAATCACTGCTAATGCTGTGTTTGACTATCCCAAAGAAGCTATTCAACCCAATGCAACTGCCAAAATCAAGGTAACATTTACTGCCGCAAAAGAAGAAAATTATCAATCTATTTCAATAGAAGTAACTGCTCAAGCCACTGATGCTACCCGCGAAAGCCAGCTATTGGGTATTTATTACTATGCTATAAGTGAAATTCAGGCTACCATTATGGAAATGCCGAAAACTCAAATAATGTTCGAAAAAATGGAGCATGATTTTGGAGTGATTAAGGCAGGCGACAAAGTAACATATAACTTTGTTTTCAGAAATACAGGTACAAGTCCTTTATTAATCAGTGCTGCCAAAGGTTCTTGTGGTTGCACCGTGCCATCTTATCCCAAAGACCCTATCCCTCCGAACGGAGAAGGCGTTATTGAGGTAGTGTTTGATAGTCAAGGTAAATCAGGGTTACAGACAAAAACAGTAACTATCAATGCCAATACAGACCCTAATCCCACACGTTTGACCATCAAAGCCGAGATACAGACACCACAAAGTGATGTGAGCGAAGAATTGCAAACCTCCTTACGGTTTGAAAGTATGGGGCTTTCAGAAGAGGAAGATGCGGGGTATTATGGTTATGATCCTGATATTATTAGCAATAATCCAGCCTTGAAACACGATTTTGGCACCGTTACGCCTAATGAAAATCTGAATTATACTATCCGTTTCAAAAATATAGGTGATTTGCCATTTATTGCAGACAATATTCATTGCGGTTGCGGTTGCGAAGTATTGAAACGCCCTACCAAACCAATTTTACCTAACAAAAGTGGTACGATTAAAGTGCGTTTGAACAGCGGCGAAACTGTAGGGCAATTAGAAAAAAGATTGTATGTCAATGGCAATGTGCCGAACAATTACTACGAAATTTTATTGACTGCCGATGTCAAAAGTGAGGCACCGATACCCACCACTGACCATCAACACGATGCAGCTTGTGTACCTGCTCCGCCATCAAAATACCGCGCCGATTTAGATGAAAGCAATACTATCAAAGTTTACCCAACTCATACATCGGGCAATTTGACCATCGATTTTCCTGAAGACAGTGGTAGTGCTATGGTTAGAGTCATGGATTTGCAAGGCAGAACAGTCTTAAACACCACTTTGATCCAAAAGGGCATCATCGAATTATCCGTTCCAAGTGGTGTTTATATGGTGCAGGTAGAAACAAAAAAACTGAAAGTATTGAGAAAAATAGAGAAATTCTAAGTGTTTTTTTTAAAATATTACTATCTCCCTCCTTTGCACCTTGTTGAGGAGGGAGTTTTTATTCATCATTTTTTGATACTTATGGCAAACAATTTATATACTTACATCTCCCTCTTAAAAGGCATTAATGTTGGAGGAAACAAAAAAATTTTGATGGCAGACCTCAAACAGTTGTACGAAACCTGTGGCTGTGTGGCTGTGCAAACCTATATTCAAAGCGGAAATGTAGTACTCCAAAGCAATTTATCGGCGCAAGATGTGTCCGCAGCGGTTAGCCGTGCTATCGAGTTACGTTATGGTTTTGAGGTAGCAGTGTTGTGTTTGACGCACAGCGAGCTGGAGCAAATCATACAAAACAACCCCTTTGCTCCCGATTTTGTGAATACCTATTTCACTATCCTATTTGCTCCCACGCAACACGCCACACGTCTTATCGCTGATGCCTACCTACCCGACCGTTTTCACCTCACCGACCAAGTAGTATATGTTTATTGCCCCAACGGTGGCTATGGTAATACCAAATTGAGCAATGCTTTTTTGGAAAAACAACTCAAAGTCACCGCTACTACCCGCAATTATGCTACTTTGGTTAAGTTGTTGGAGATGGGGAGATAATTTCCTGCTATCACCTTTTCCACCTCCCCCAAAAACCAACTCCCGCAAATAGTGTTTGACTATTTGCGGGAGTATTTTTATGTTCGCTACAAAGACTGCATCAAAAAGTAGGCTGCTACAGCAAACACAGCTAACAAAAACGCCACACTCACCCACATCAACCACTTAGGTTTTTCTTCGGAGGGCGGAGTAGTTATATTGTCTGTGGTATTCTTAACAATATTAGACAGCTTCGAACTGCCCTGGTTGTAGCTTTCTGCTAAGGTCTGCCTAATAGCATCGGCTTTTTGCGGCGTGGCAATAGGTTCGAGCTCCTCAATAGTGCCAACAGCAGCTTCGGGCGGAGCAGGTTGCGATATTTCAGCTTTGTCTTCTTCTTTGGGCAGGTTAAGATTTTCGTAGCGGGCGGTAGCGGCTTGGTCTTCGCTTTCCCACACCAACTCGCGAATATCTTCGCTGGGCAAAACAGTATGCAGCAAACGCAATACTTCTACTGATGCCAAACTTTTTTCGCAATCGATTTGAGGTTTGGCATTTTGGGCATATTTCAACAATACTTCCAACTTGAAATAATGCGGAGTTTTGCTATTGGCACACGCCAAACAATTGCACGCCACCATTTCGTCTACCATCACATTGTTAAAAGAACTGTTGAGTTCGTTAATGGTTTGGCGGGCTTGATGCAAAAGTTCTTGGCTGTTGTCACCCTCTATGGCAATGCTAATTTTTCGGTCAAAATAATTTTCTTTAATCAAAGCCCGTGTATTGTTTTTGGACAACAAAACACCATAGCGCCAATAGGTATTGCGATAAATATTGGCGTGTTGTTTAACAATAAAACGCGTCAAAGTACCTTTGGGCATAAATTGATAGCGGTATTCGAAGCGCAAATACTGTCCACGTGGCTGCCAATCGTGTTCAATTTCGTCGACTGGTAACAATTGCGGTGCTAAATAATGTCCGGGCGATACCTCAAAACACAACTCAAATTTATCGTTGCGCATCAAAGCAAAAAGCTCTTTTCGACGGTTAGCATAGCGATAATCGCTCCAAATTGTCTCCAAATCGGCTTCGGTGAAATTGCCTTGTTTGTTTTTCACCACTTGGTTGTCCAACACCTTATATACACCTTGGGTCACCCAATCATGGTTCAAAAAGATGGTTTCGCGCAAAATAGGGTCATCTTGAAAATGCAACATTACGCCCAAATCATGGAAAAACTCGCTCAAAAACAAAGCGTTGGTTTCGTTTTGATAATAGCGTTTACAGATTTTTAGGTAATCCTGATAACTGATGTAATCGATACTTTCATTGCGCAAATCTTCTAATTTTTGACGAATATCTACCCATACTTTTGGCAATGGCGTACTAAGGTGCGGCAACAATTCGGGACTTTGTAAAATTTGGCGAATTTTTCGCTGCAAACTATTGATAGTTCCTTTATAGTCAGGTTGACAACTGATTTTGCTGAAATCGACAATATTCGTAAACGTTTTTCGATATTCCTTAATTGGCAAATCTTTGGTAGGTTGATCGCATTTGTTCAGGACAATAATAACAGGACTTCTACCGCCCAACAAACGAATGATATTGAGCCAATAATAAAAATCCTCGTGCTTATCCTCTTTGCGCGACTCGGTCACCAACAAATAAATCGACCTTTTGGTCAAGAAAAATTGGTGGGTGGTGTGGTAGATTTCTTGTCCGCCAAAGTCCCAAATATTCACTCGAAAATCGCGCGATGTACCCAACTCGTTTTTGTCTATGTACCAAGGTCTAATGTCTATGCCTTCGGTGCTTTGGTGGTCTTCGAGAACATAATCGGGAATGGTGATTGATTTGGTCAAGGAAGTTTTACCGACGCGCCCCTCTCCTACCAACAACAACTTTATTTCGTGAATATAATCTTGTTCGTTAGATTTTTCTAAGGCAGTGAAATAAGTTTGCATGGCAGTTAAACCGCGATTGGCGATTTCGGGTGGCGGCGACTCCAATGGATTTTCGGATATATAGAGGTGTTGTAAATTGGGTAGTCGCACAATTGCCGACGGCACTTGCGCAATCATATTATCGCGCACATCGAGCATCTGTAATTGCTGCAATTGTGCAAGTGCTTCGGGAAGATGAGAAATGTGGTTTTTGCGAACATCTAAATATGCCAAATTTTTCAATTCCAACAAGACAGGCGGCAATTCGTCCAAGTTATTGTTACCCAAATCGAGCAAATGCAAATCGGCGAGCTGTGCAAAACCTTTTGGCAAATACTCTACTTGGTTGTTGTTGAGATAAAAACGGCGCAATGCCCGCAAACCGTACCATTCTTGAGGCAATTGTTTGATTTGGTTATTGTTGAGATATAAAATTTTGATGGTCGGAAATTGGTTAATCGCTTCTGGCAAAGCACTCAAACGATTATTGCTCAAACTTAACTGCTCCAAATTAGCCAATCCTGCCAAAACGGTCGGAAATTCGGTCAATTGGTTGTTGCTAATGTCCAAACGCTGCAATTTTTGCCATTTGGGGTTGCGTTGCAAAAAACTATGAAGGCGATTTTTGCTAAAATTGAGGCGTTGCAACTGTTCCAACTCCGCCAAACTATCGGGCAACTGTGTCAGTTGATTATTATTAACATCGAGCGTATGTAATTGTTGCAACTGCCCGATATTTTCGGGTAATTGTTGAAGGCGGTTGTTGCTCAAATCGAGGAGTTGCAAATGACTCAACATACACAGTTCTTCGGGCAAATGCGAAATTTCATTACTACTCAGTTCGAGGCTTTGCAGATGGGTGAGCTGTGCAATGGTAGCGGGTAATTGGCGAATAGCGTTTTTGTGTTGTTTGCTATAGTCCGACCAATGTCCCAATTTTAGTTCCGTAAGTTGCGAAAGTGCAAATACCGCACTCGGAATCTCCGTTAAGCTACAATTAGTAAGGTCTAAGGTTTTTAGTTGTTGTTGGCGCGCCTGTTCTATGCGCATGAGAGCTTCTTGTAAATCCATTGGAAGTTAAACAGCGTTTTTAAAGGAATTTGCAATGTGGTTTAGTTGGTTATTTTTAGGCTAATACACTTTGTCGCCGCGCAATTTTCGGTAGCGTTTTCGGGCTTCTGCCATAAATAGGCTTCCCGCTTGGGTAAGCAAAATATCTTGGTAGTATTCCATTGCTTTTTGTGGGTTATTGAATTGTCTTTCATACAATTCGCCCAACATAAACAAACTATTATCCACCAAAATACCATCTTTGTATTTTTCGATAATGGTATTCAAATAATTTTCCGCCGTTTTATAATCGCGTTTTTTAATAGCAATTTTGGAGCGTGTCATCAATATATCATCTGCCAAAACATGGTCGGGATACAATTGCTGGATAGAATCTAAGGTTGCCAATGCTTGTGGATATTGATTTTGGGCTATCAACAATTCGGCACGTGCATACATCTCCATCGTATTGGCGGTGGTGTCCAAACCCAAATTTTCTATAATAAAAGTAGACAATTCTATCGCATCGTTCGAAATCAATTCGGAAGTCGATGCTTTTAAGATGTCCAATTGGCTTTGCGCCCAATCAAATTCACCATTAAAATACGACAATTTGGCATTGCGGAAACGCGCTTCTTCGCCCAAAATATCGTCTTTAAACATCTTATCTACTTGCGAATACAGCAAAGTTGCTTCCCAAACTTCGTTTTTCATCAAATAATAGTCCCCCAAAGACAATTTAGCTTTGCCCTTAACACGGTTATCCACATTGGGCATATCCACCACTTCTTGAGCAACTGCAATGGCTTTATCCAAATCATTGAGATAATAAGCATATAACACACTCATTTCATACAGTGCATTGACCGTCCCCGTATTTTTGCCCAGCAAATTAAAAAATGTTTGGTAGTCATTCAACAAATTATTGATGTCTTCGGTGGTATAATTATCTGATTCGGTCACTTTTTCGTTGCGAACATGTAATAGTTCCACCTTAGCAGGCACATAATAACGGTTATCTGTCCCTTTTCCGATAATATATTCATACCCATCAATAGCCACATCGTACAATTTTTCGGTAAAAGCCTGTTGTGCCAATTCCATAATGCGTTTGCCGTCTTCGTTGCGACGACGGTCAAGAGCTTTCACCTGCACCATAGCTCCCTCAAAATCTTTTTGTTGCTTCAATGCCCATGCCAATATTTCGATAAAAATAATTTCGTCTTGCTTCTCTTGTATTCGGGCATACAATTGACTTTGCAATGCTTCCATACCTGCCTCCGTAGCCACCACTTTTTGCAGATTGTAATAAACCGTCCCCACTTGTTCGGGCGTTTTTTCGGCATAATCCAAAAAGCTGCTAATTAAGTTTTCCGTGTCTCCTTCGCGCTGATAAGCCAAAGCCAGTTCATAGGCATACGACAAAGGGTCATTATTCAACTGGCGACCTTTTTTGTAAATCGCAATAGCATAATTAGACAAATTATTGTTCGTAAACAAGTTGCCGAGATTGCCAATATCCTCTTGACGAGCGTTCTTAACAGCCTCTTCAAATTGTTCTGTTGCCTTATCCGCTTGTTCTGTTTCTTTATAAATCAAGCCCAAATCCATCAATAAGGATACGTCATTTTTGTTGTTTTTCATCTGTCGACGTACTATTTTCTCTGCCTCTTCATATTGGTGCATACCCATCAAAGACTTCACATATTGACGATACAAAAAGTTATTTTTGGGACTATCCTCATACAAAGTTGCATACAACAAACTCGCCTTTTCAAAATCTCCATTCTGAAAATACTGTTGAGCAAGACTCATATCTGTCTGTTGTTGCAGCATTTTTTGGTCTTTTTTGGTGGGTTGTGCCGCCACTATCGACGAAAAAAGCACGAACAATATACTTATAAACAAAATTTTACTATTCATGGTTCTAAAAAATTATTCGGAATAGGGTGTTTTTTTATGTAAAAAAAGCAAAATTGGCAGCAAAAATACGGCTATAAATTGATTTTTTTGTTAGATTAAGGATTTTTAAGTTTTTTTGTTGTTTCCAAACCTCCGATTTCTATATGCCTCCCCAAATGGCAAATGATTCATCTTCATTGTTTAACGAAAGAGATAAAATAAAATTATTTTTTGGGCGTTTCCCTTCGGGTCGGGCTTTACAGGGCTTTGGTGCAAGCACCAGCCTGCGGCTGCCCTTACAATCCCTAACGCGCTTCGCCATTCGAACTTTTCTTTGTGACTCCTTTTTTGTGGCGGCTAACGCCTGCCACCACTACACACTAAAAACACAAAGACAGCTATCCATTAGCAGAGATAACCGCCTTTGTGCTTTTTTAATGATTATAGGTTACAACATTTGTACCAAAATCGCTATACTTGCTTTCGTTTAGTCCTGTTTGCACCATCTACAAGAGAAAGTTAGCCCACATTTTTATTAGCCAATTCAGCGGCTTGCTCCAACCAGCGTTCTTCGCGAATACGTTGTGACGTAAAATCCAACACATCTGCTAAAACACCAAGAGGACATTTAGCCAACTGCTCGAAAGTATAAATACCGATGTGGTTCAATTGCACCTGAGTCAGTTCTTTTAGTCCGTCGATAGCATAGCCCAAAGGTTGTGCTTCTTCGGGTGTGGCAGTACCAATTTGTGCAAAATCCAATTTGGCAGCTTTTTTGGTCAAGCGTTCTTTTTCGTAATCGGTCAATTGGTTTTGAGCAAAAATAACTGCTTGTGGCACCCAGTTTTCGCGCTCTATTCTACCCGAGAAAAACTCGATAGCTTCGTTCACTTTGTCGCGAATTTCGGGCGTAAAATTAGCAATTTGGCGGAAAGTATAAATGCTCAAGGCGTGTAGTTTTCGCTCAATAAAAGGACCAACACCTTTGATTAGTTGGAGGTTATCTTGTTCGTTTTCGTCAGCAAGACCAATAACATCAAAATCCAACTTGTCACGATTTTGTTTAATACGGTCTAACTCTTCGTCACTTGCAGAAGTAAGGGCTACGGGTGCCACCACAACAGCTTGCTGTGCAGCTCGACAAGCTTCTAAATCAGTTTGTAATAGCAAAATAGCTCCTTCTTTTTCTTGTAAGTTGTTATCTTGACGATTGTGTGCTGCCTGCAATTCTGCATACATACCTTCGAGCGTATTATATTCTAACAACATAGCCTCTAATTCGGCACTCTTACTTTGCAAGTCAGTTTCGCTTTGTGTGCGCAAACGATTCATGTCGTCGTTCAAAACCGCTATCAAATCGGCACGTTTGTTGGCTAATGCCTCCAATTCGGCGATGCGGTCGTTTAGGGTTGTCAAATCACCGTCTTGATCTACTGCCAAATTTTGCAAGTCTTTGATTTGTGCCATTAAGCCCATTTGTACTGCATTGGCAGCATGTAATTGACCTTCGTTTGAACTCAAACTATTGGTCACATTGCTAAGATCGAGCGACAATTTGCCTTTTTCGTTTTGTAAATTAGTCACATCACCACGCAAGCCATCAATAGTCGCAGTTTGAGCAGCTATTTGAGCATTCAAGTCCGCTAAACGTCCTTCCAAATCCGCAATAGTTGCTTGACGGGCAGCAATATCGGCATTCAAACCATTGATAGTTGCAGTTTGAGCAGCTATTTGAGCGTTCAAATCTGCTAAACGTCCTTCCAAATCCGCAATAGTTGCTTGGCGAGCGGTAATGTCGGCATTCAAACCATTGATAGTCGTTTTGTGGGTATCGATATCGCCATTTAAGCCTGTAATTTGACCATTCAAGCCAATAATCATCGCTTTTTGGCTATCAATTTCGCCATTCAATTGCCCTACTTTAGCTTGCAAGTCGGCAATATCTTTTTCCAACTTTGCTTTCAAAGCATTAAGTTGGTTGATGTCGGCGGTCAATTTGTTTTTATCATTGGTTAGGTTGGTAATGCTTATTTCGGCATCTTTCAAGTTTAGTGCCAAGGATTCGGCTTTGGCTTGGAAAGGCTCCAAAAACGCAATACGGTTTTGTTGGTCGGCAGAGGTTTTTTCTAAACCATTATATTTCAATTGCCATGCATTGAGGTCTTGGCTAAGGCGATTGTTGCTCGACAAAGAAAGGTTAAGTTGGTCAGTAATATCTTTGTTGGTACTTTCCAATTGATTAGCATGAGTAGAAAGCAATTTATATTTGTCCTCTGTTTCGCTAAACTTTCTGAAATAATGCTCGCGTTCTTCGGATATCACTTTCCAGCGTGAACGATTGAATAACCAATACACCAAAGCACCCAAAAGGCTGGCTATAAAAAGTAGTAACAGGATTTGTATAATATCGTTTGTCATTATGAACAGTTTTAAATGTGGAATTAGAAAAAGAATAATTAGAAGTATTGTGAAACGATTGTTTGTTGATATGTAGGAAGTTTATTGCACCACTACAATTTCGCAACGGCGATTAGTTTGTCTACCTGCGGGAGTATCGTTGCTTTTGATAGGTTGTCTTTCACCTTTCGAAGCCAGCTCTGTTCGGTCGGCAGTAATACCTATCTTCGTAAGCTCATTTTGTGTTTTTTGGGCGCGATCCAAACCCAACTGTTCGTTCAGGTTTTCTGCCCCAACATTATCGGTATGCCCTGTTAGCAATACCTTAGCTGTATTTTTTTGTTGCAAATAAGCCTTAACATCGTTGAGGTATTTCTCCAATTCGGGTGTCATTGCAATAGCACTCTTACCCGTTTGGAAATAAATGGTGCGCGGCTGAATAGTTATATCTTTTTCTATAGCTTTGGTTACTGCTATGTTCATGGCAATACAATCCATCATAGTATCATTTTGGGCTATGTATGGGTCACGAACTTGTGAGGAAGTAGAGATACGTTGTGCTGCTATACCAAGAGCAACTAATCGTTTTTTCACATCTTCGGCGCGAGCAATGCCAAGGTCGGGGAATTTGGTATTATTTTTTTCGTCCCTACCATACCAACCAATGATATTTAGTTCGCGGTCTTTGTTGTTTTTGAGGTAGGTAGCCAATGATTCGACTCCCACTCCCAAAGGATTACTCACGATAACAGCGTCGGTGGTTTGGCGCGATTTAAACACGTCTTTCACATCGACAATAGTTTGAGAACCGTCGCTAACCACAAAACTTTTGACAGCAGGTGGTGGGGCGACTGTTTCAACAGGAGAGGGCGTGGGTGATGCTATTACTGCTTGCACTTCATCACAATGATGTTTAATCTTGCAAACATACCAATAGGTAGCAAAAGCCCACCAACCCAATAAAGCCAAACAACCCAATGCTTTCCACCAAAACGGAGTAGCAATGCCTTCACGTTGTAAGATGGTTCGCTTGACTTCTTGATTGTGGTAAATTTCTTGAGCCATACGCAATATTTTGTTTGTTTTTTTATGACTACTTTTTGGTCGAAATGTCACCAAAAAATAAAATTTTTGAAAAAACGTGTAAAGCTACTAAAAAATACTATGCCTTGTATCGTTTTTAGCAAAGAGACTAAAATTATTTTTTCAATTTTTCATTTCAAGCCAACTTTATAGGCTTTTTCAAAAAAAAGACTGCCGTCCCTAATCCTTCCATTGAACGAAAGCATTAGCGAACGGCAGTTTATTGTCAATTATAATTAAAATTTATTTTTGGGCGTTTCCCTGCGGGTCGGGCTGTTGCGGGCTTCGCTTTGCTTGGTGCTTCGTTGCTCTCCGCACTGGCTAACGCCACCCTCCACATCCCTAACGCGCTTCGCCGTGCGAACAATGGTCTATGATTTTTTCTCGGCGGGCTAACGCCCCTACAAGAATATTGTATTTACCACAAAACCACTAATTTTTTATAATTTTGCGCATAATCCATTCATTGCCCACTTGCATCTGCACCACATACATTCCTTTGGCAGGCAATGCTGCATCAGCAATAGTAAATTGGTGCATACCACTATTTTGATATGGAATTTGATATGTTTGCAATGTTCTACCCAAAATATCCACTATAGATATAGTAGTTGATTGTCCTTCGGGCAAGTAATAGGTCAATACAGCCTCCTGCGCAATTGGGTTGGGATATATCTGCAAATTAGCTTGTTTTTCGGTTGGAGAATCTATACCAACAGCCCAACCTGTGATGTTAACATCGTCTAAATAAAGGTTGTTTTCGTAGTGAGATATATTGCGGAACACCAAATATACTGACCCCCAAGACGTATAAGGCGTTAAGTCTAGTGTTTCTAATCGCCACTGGCTGCTTGTAGGCACAAAAGCATCGGTTGTATTCGAAGCCGTAGATAAGGTGCTGGAGAATTTGTTGTATAGACGCGCGGCTTGGTTGCCACAAGCATCAACTATCCACACTTGCAAACTATCCCATGTATTACCACCTGTAGCAGGGTCGGTATAGGTCGTATAAGCAACTTGGAAAGTAAGTGTAGCATGGGCAATACTACTAAGATTGATATTGGGCGAATACAAATCATCGGCAATAGAGCTACCTGTTTGTCCTGC
This sequence comes from Chitinophagales bacterium, assembly GCA_016787295.1. Taxonomy (GTDB): domain Bacteria; phylum Bacteroidota; class Bacteroidia; order Chitinophagales; family UBA2359; genus JAEUUX01. The sequence goes on along the minus strand of JAEUUX010000100.1, from coordinate 14,497 downwards.
TGCGCTATAGTCATAGTTGTTTACCACAATAGATGCTAAACCCGTTTTTTTGGCGGCAGTAGTACGTTGCCAACCAATATCACTATCAGGGTTGTCAATTTCCCATTGTGTGCCTGTGGGAAAAGATGGATTTTCGATACCCTCAAACAAAGGAATATTCACCCCCACAGCCGAAGTTGCTGTAAAGGCTTGGGTGCGCGAATCATTGCTCGCATTATTATCTGTTTGTCCATTAGGACTTTGGGTGAATGCCGTAAAGTTGTGCGAACCTGCTGTGGTGCTGATGGTTGGCAGGGTAACATCAACAGTATTGTTGGTGGTGAGGCTTCCTGTCCAATTGAACTGCAAAGTAGTACCCGAATCAATACGATAGCGGATTTGGCAAGAGGTCAGCGTATTGGAGCCATAGTTGCGCAAACGGACAATAGGCGCAAAACTTGTAGCACAAATCTCGCCATTGGGGTTCACAATGCTACTAATCCCTGCATCAAACTGGGCAGTTGCAGGCGGATTACAAGCGGTGGAATTGATAAGCGATGAGAAAGTGTTGTTGAGCGTGGCATTCATCACCTGCGATTGTCCGTTGGTGAACATATACATACAAGCATCGTCGGTATAGTCCATATAGTTCATAAACATAATACCTGCTCCGCTCGATGTACAAAAGTCGGTCATGGGAAAATTAGGGCAACCACCTGTGGCATCGGCTTGGTTGGGCGTGTCGTTGATGTTGTCGGAACCAAAACAACTGCCGCCATCATCGCCCCAAATGTGGTATAAACCCAAGGCATGACCTACTTCGTGGGTAGCTGTTCGTCCCAAATCGTAGGGAGACTCGGCTGTTCCATTTCTGCCAAAATACTTATAGTTAATCACCACACCATAGGTACTCAAGTCAGGATTGTCGGGAAATTGTGCATAGCCCAACAAACCGCTATTAAGTTTACAAACCCATAAATTAAAATAGCGTGTTGGATCCCAAGCAGGTGTACCACCTTCATTTTGCCCTGCTGCATTGAGGTCAAGGAATTTCACGGCATTGTTGTCTGTAAAACCTGTTGCGGTTGTCTGAACGCGTTCAATGCCATTAGTAGCCTGCCCATTGGGGGTTTGTTGCGCCAAACAAAATTGGATTTGTGAATTGGCAGCCACACCAGCAAAAGCGGTGGGGATATTGGATATATCGGCGTTGGTTTTGCTGTAGTCTTCGTTCAGTACATCTATTTGGGATTGGATTTGTGCATCGCTAATATTTTCGGCAGTCACACGATACACAACATGCACCACCACCGGAATTGTCACCACTTGGCGTTCTTGTTGGTCGGTATGGTGGGCAATATATTGTTGTATTTGCTCTTTGTGTTGGTGGCGTGCTTTGAGCAATTTGGGATTTTGCTCTACTTGTTTGAGCCAATGCTCGTGTGTACCACATTGACGTTGTGCCAATAAAGGTAGGCTATAGCTATAACAAGCTAATAACAAAACATACAGAAAAAGTTTAAAAATTTTCATAAAATTATGTTTTTAGGAAATAATAAGTAGACTATGATGGTTCGAAATAGAGACCGCTTATGATGGACAAAGGTTTAATGGCGTGTCTGGAAAATTTGGTTTACAAACCCTTTAACATGGCAATCAATTCGGGTTGTGGGTGACAGTCAGATTTGTCGGGGCGCACGCTGGTGTGGGTAAAAATGCCATTTTCTCCTTTTAGGGCGCGACGGTCAACATCAAAAATAGCATCACCTTTGTAGGTAGAGTCTATCTTATAGGTATCGCACAAATAGACCAACAATTTGCGAAGGCTTTCTATTTGGGCAGGTGTATATTTTTGATAGTATTCAACACCTCTATACTTTTTGGGATAGCGCTGCACTTCGTTGGCTTGCAGAATGACTTGTGAATAGCCTATGGGGGAAAAAGTGCCATCTGCATTTTTGCTCAATGCTCCCCAACCACATATTTCTATGGCTATGGAACCGCGATTGAGTTGGATATTAGATAGTCCATTGGGTAGCAAATGTTCTTGTTTCAAACCCAGATGGTGCGCCCAGTATTTGGACGAAAAACATTGGTAAATATCGCCATCTTTATAGGTGGCTTGGGGCGTGAATTGCTTGCCTGCAATAACCACAAAAGCAGCTACGCCGTTAGCTTGTTTTCGCCACCAATTAATAGAACCCAAAGGATTTCCATTAGAGACAGTGTGATGGATATAGATTTGTTTTTTGGGATAGATAGCTCGAAAATATTCACCATTGGCATCAGACAAGTTTTCTTGAATAAGGTCACTAAAATTTAGGATAGCTGGCGGTGAGGGCGGTGGTGGTGGTGTAACAATAGGTGGAGTTACTACGACATCAACAGGCGGTGTAGTATTAGTTTCTGTGGTAATAGGCTCAGTAGCAGATGGCGTTTCGGGAATAGTGGTGGTGGATGTGGTTTCGGTGGTGACGACGACGGTGGCTGCTCCGCGCTTTTTTTGCTTATTGATAAAGTTTTGCAAGGCTTCTTCTATTTTCTCCACCACTTCGCGCAAGCCACGCGTTTTGACAGTAGCGTTTCGTGCTTTTTCGAGTTGTAGCAATTCTTCGTAAGTATAGCGATTGCCAACTTCGGTAATCAGTTTCGTGTTTCTGCTTTTTTCCATACGGGTTGGTTTATTTTTAGTTAAAAGATGATAAGGGATATTGGGTAAATACCCTTAATCGGGTGCTAAGTTACGTCAATTTGCAGAATAAATTTAAATAACTGTCTTTTTTTATCCAAAAATACTAAAGAAAGTCTTTTTTGTGTGCAATGTTATGGCATTTTGGGGTATCAAAAAAGCCTAAGAAGCCCTCTGCTATTTTTTTTATACAAACTTATCAAGAAAATTTATAGTATCGGCACAGAAAGGTTTGGAATAACAGAAAAAAGTTACTACCTTTGCACCGCAAAAAACATGTTAGCAAAATTAAGCACCTAATCAAGTGCTTTGGGCTATGATGTTGGTTTTTGAACAACAAAATTATTATCTCACAATTTAATAGCTTTATGGCTAAAGTAGGTAAAATCAAACAAGTGATTGGTGCGGTTATCGACGTGGAATTTCCCAACGGACAACTGCCCGAAATTTATAACGCTCTTGAAGTAACTCGCGAAGACGGTTCTACTTTGATATTAGAATGTCAGCAACACCTTGGCGAAGATAGTGTTCGTACTATTGCCATGGATTCTACCGACGGCTTGGTTCGCGGTATGAACGTAGTTGACCGTGACCGTTTTATTGAAATGCCTGTTGGTGAAGAGATTCGTGGTCGTTTGTTCAATGTAACAGGGCAAGCTATCGATGGTCTTCCGCCTGTGAAAACAAGCAAAGGTTATCCTATTCACCGTCAGCCACCTGCATACGAAGACCTTTCAACAGCCGCCGAACCGTTGTTGACTGGTATCAAAGTTATTGACCTTTTGTGTCCTTATCTAAAAGGTGGCAAAATTGGTTTGTTTGGTGGTGCTGGTGTAGGCAAAACGGTACTTATCATGGAACTTATCAACAACATCGCTAAAAGTTATTCGGGTTTATCGGTGTTTGCTGGTGTTGGTGAGCGTACCCGCGAAGGTAATGACCTTTTGCGCGAGATGGTAGAATCTAACGTTATTCGTTATGGCAACGATTTTGTACATAACTTAGAAAAAACAGGTTCTTGGGAAATCAGCAAAGTAAATGTCAATGACGTTCAACAGTCATTCTGTACGATGGTGTTTGGACAGATGAACGAACCACCCGGTGCGCGCGCACGTGTTGCCTTGTCGGGTTTGACCGTAGCCGAATATTTCCGCGATGGAGACGAAGGTTCGTCAAAAGGACGCGATATTTTGTTTTTCGTTGACAACATCTTCCGCTTCACACAAGCAGGTTCAGAAGTATCTGCTTTGTTGGGTCGTATGCCCTCGGCGGTGGGTTATCAACCCACCTTAGCTACCGAAATGGGTTTGATGCAGGAGCGCATTACTTCTACCAAACGCGGTTCTATTACCTCCGTACAAGCGGTATATGTACCTGCCGATGACTTGACCGACCCCGCTCCCGCAACGACTTTTGCCCACTTGGACGCAACTACAGTATTGAGCCGTAAATTGGCTTCTTTGGGTATCTATCCTGCTGTGGATCCATTGGATTCTACTTCACGTATCCTCGACCCATTAGTAGTTGGCGAAGAACACTACAATTGCGCACAACGCGTAAAGATGATTTTGCAACGCTACAAAGAATTGCAAGACATTATCGCCATCTTGGGTATGGACGAATTGAGCGAAGAAGACAAATTGGTGGTTCACCGCGCACGCCGCGTACAACGTTTCTTGTCGCAACCGTTCCACGTAGCAGAACAATTTACTGGCTTAAAAGGTTCGCTAGTGTCTATCGAAGAGACCATTCGTGGTTTCAATATGATTATGGACGGCGAAGTTGATGCTTATCCCGAAGCCGCCTTTAACCTTGTGGGTACCGTAGAGGAAGCCATCGAAAAAGGTAAGAAAATCTTGGCAGAAGCAGCAGCTTAGTATAACATAAACCTCAAGCAAAATTATTTTGTCTTATCCTCATAATTCCTATCCGTTGGAAGGAAATGTAATAATTTTTCTTAACCTAATATAACTCAAACACCATGAACGTAGAACTTATTACGCCCGAAAAAAAGGTGTTTAGTGGCGAAGCAGACCGCGTTAAAATGCCCGGTAGCGATGGCGTGTTCGAGGTGTTGGATCGCCACGCGCCGATGATTGCTGCCCTGCGCAAAGGTGAGGTACGCATCACCGCCAAAGGTAATGCCACCAACTTCCAAATTCTGGGCGGTTTTGCCGAAATACTGAACAATAATGTAGTGATTTTGGCAGAAGGCGTGAAAGCCTAACCCATTGTCCTATTGTCATATTTTTTTGTTCAAAAGCCCTTAAGTCGTTTGGCTTAAGGGCTTTTTTATGTGAAAAAAACTTATTATCACAAAAAAACACCGCTCAAACACACCGATAAAGGAAATATTGGCGTACCTTTGCGGTTTGTTGGGAGAGTTTTGTTTTTCTACCCAATATCTAAATCTGTAATCTCAAAAATGGTGTTATATGTCTAACGAAAACTTACCTCCTACCGAAATTCCTTTGTCTGATACCACAACACCTGCTGTTGCTCCTGAATATTGGCAAGAATATGTGACCGATATTGCCAAAAACAGTCGACAAGTGGAAACAGAATTTGGCGCGCTCACCGCTGAACAACTCAATTGGCAACAAAATCCCGAAAAATGGAGTGTTGCACAATGTTTGGAACATCTCATCAAAATCAATAGTAGCTACTTTCCTGTTTTCGAGCAAATCATTAGTGGCGACAAAAAAACGTCTTTTCTCGAATCCTTTTCTTTTTTGGCACATTTTTTTGGCAAAATTCTACTCAAAGAATTAGATCCACAACAAGCCAAAAAACACAAAGCTGTGGAGCAATACTTGCCTGCTCAAAGCGCCATTAGTAGCGATATTGTGGCGCAGTTTGTGGCACATCAGGAGGAGTTAGCACGATATTTGCAGCGCTTAAATGCCATTGACCATCACAAAACCATTCTTACTTCGCCCGTAGCAAGTTTTGTTACCTATTCGTTGAAAGATGCGGCAGCTATCATTGTGGTGCATGAACAAAGGCACATTTTGCAAGCCCAAACAGTGATGCAACAAAAGGTTTTTCCTAAAAATATGACTGATATACTCGCGACAGATTTATCACTCCCCAAAGCTGCCCAAGACGCTCCTTCGCTTGATACTGCGTTGTTTTTGCATAACGAAACACCATCTATCGACGGTGTTTTTTTGGAGGAAGAAGATACCTCTTCAGAAAATTATTCGGATTACAAAACCCCATCTTTAGACGTTCCACCCCAAAACTAAGTTGCGTTATTTCCTATTGGTCACTCTTCTTTTGTCATATCTACATCTAAGCATTTTAGCATAGTGAAACAGATTTTTTTATTGTTAATTTTCGTTTTGTCACAGTGCCAGTCTAATCGTCAAGCCGACAATATCGCTCTTATTGAACAGCAGCGTCTAATGGTTGCTTGTCAACAATTCGAAGCGGTATATATAGGACTGAACAAAGACTACATCAATATTCCCGAAGCACGCATCGCCATAGATACACTCATAAGTATTTTTGACGATTATTATTTTCGACATCAAGCACAAAAAAAATACGATACCTCCGAATGGTATTTTCCTGTGCAAGGATATACTGCCCGAGCCATTGGTAACGACAAAAAAAATAGGCATGGTTTTGTGGATAACGGGTGCAATTTTTTTGACCGCGGTATCAATCCCGGACATCCTGCATACGACATTTTTATTCGCGACCTCAACAACGACGGCAAAGATGACCGCACAAAAGAATGGGTCAATATTTTGGCAATGACAGGTGGCATTGTGGTAGATGTTGAGGAGCAATGGAAAAAAGGTACAACGGCGCGTGGTGGCAAATACATTTGGTTGTATGACCCAAGCACTAAAGGTTTTTTCTATTATGCCCACAACAACGACTTATTTGTGAAGGTGGGTGATATAGTGACACCCGGACAAGTCATTGCAACGATGGGTCGCACAGGCGCTAATGCCAATAAAGAACGTTCGCAAACACACCTGCATTTGTGTTATTATCAAGTAGCACCTGATAATGATATTCGTCCAATGCGGTTTTATCCACAACTCAAAGCCGCAACTCATACGCCACGTCCTTCCAAAAATGTTAATAACAATACGGAAGAACCGACTCCATTAGATACTGCTTTGGTTGATAGTGCTGGTAATTACATCGAGTGTGGTGATGATCTTTCTATAAGCTCTCAATCTTCTCAATGTATGGGTAGTGAGCAATAGATTTTGGGTAGATATACTGAATTGAAAATACTTTTCGGATTTGATAATGAACGATGTTACGTACTTGTCCCAAAATGCAACATCAATTAACGGCAATTTGCCATTCCTCCAAATGTTGCTTTCGTAAATGACAAATGGTGATTCTGCTTTTTTGCTCACCCAAAAAAGCAGCAAAAAAGGGTGTTCTTTTTCGAGTGGATTCGTCCGGCGTGCTGTGGTCTTTGCTTAATTTTGTGGTAGCAAGCAAAATCGTAGACATTTTGTCTATTTTATCGTATTAGCTACCACAAAATGTAGGCAATCGTTGAGGCAGTTTATCGTTTTTTGTCTGTTTAGCCGTGACTTTCATGCCTCAACGACCGAAACAGCACTATTTCGGAGAACGAAAATAATGTAAGCAGATGTGCGTTTTTTGTGACCGCAATTATTTGACTGTCAACATTTTACAAAATCCGAAGACTGTATTCAATGTAGTATAAATTGTCGTTATAAACACGTTCGGCTTTTGTTTTGTTTATTGTTTTATTCCTAAAAAGTAGAAACCCCTGCCTAAACTGAACGGTTTAGGCAGGGGTTTTAGGGTTTTATTCGGTGTATAATAAACGCTGAATATCGTTTCGGAGTTCGGGATTACTGGGGTGTTTGGCGTTGGCATCAACAATTTTGCCTTGTTTATCTATCAAAGCATAATGCGGAATGCTGCGGATAAATAAATTGATGTATGCCTCTTGTTGTAGATTATTGTCCATAAGGTAGTGTTCTCCTGCAACATTATGACGGGCAATATTGGCTCGCCATTTACCTTCGGAGTCGTTGGCAGCAAGATATACAAACACTATGTCATCTTTGGAATATTCTTTATATAATTTTTGCGAATATGGCATTTCGCTCAAACAAGGCGCGCACCACGATGCCCAAATATCGATATATATCACCTTGCCTTTGTAGCGGTCGGTGAGTTGCTTGAAACTGATGGGGTTGTTACTGCCGGGTATATATAAGTGTGCGTTGGCTGGTGGAGGGGCATTTAGAAAATCGGTATATTTTCCATAGCGCTTGCCTACAGCCTGTTGTAGTATAGGATTTGGGTTGGTTTTTATCCAATTATTATAATAGTTGCCTGCTTCGGCATATTCTGCCTCGATGAGATTGATGAGCAATTTGGCTTGTGCCAACTCTTTGATGTCTGTTTTGTATTCTTTTTCGCTCAATTCCATTCCACGCACCACCCAAGGCAACCTATTTGCTTCGCGCTGGCTGCGCAAACTTTCGGGATCACGCATTGCCAATTGTCGCAAGTGCATGTCCAAAAGACTTTGGTATTGGTAGGAATTGCGGGCATCTTGGTCGTTCCAATTGACAGAAGTGGCATAAGTGCGATAATCGTCGGTGCTTTTGGTGCGGCTATTAAAATAAAATTCCTGCATACGCAAAGCAGCACGATAAGTAATTTCTGCCTTTGCCCATTTCTGAAAATCTTCGCTTAACTGTGGATTTTGTCGCACATATTCTGTCAAAAAAACGGTGTGTTGATTCTTAAAATCGTCACAATGATTTTGATAAGTATAACGGTTACTCAGTTCTATTTTTCGGAATAGGCTTTCGTCTTCAATCGTTGTATCAAATAAGCGATTAAATTTGGCGATATAGTTGTTGGCAAGAGCTGCCGCATTTTTGCCCTTATATTCCAAACTTTGTGTCATTTTTTCGCCCACAAATTTCATTTTTATTGTGTCTTGGGCGCTTAAAAAAATAGTCGTAAATTGGTCGCTATATTCTACTGTAATGGGCATGTTGTTTTGAGGCAACACAATTTGCGCTCGGAAAAAGCCCGTTGAATCAGGAATTTCGGCATATTCGTCACTAAAAACAGTACTATTGGGATAAAATTTAATGCCATAACGGTGCATTTTACCCTCGTGCATAAAACTCAAAGGGTCTTGGATTTGTCCTTCTATAATGGCTACAGATTGTGCTGTAGTGGTAGTGAGTGCGGCAACACACAAAAAAACGGCTAAAAGAAAATTCCTCATACTAAAAATTTTATCGTATAACGCAGGAGTGAATAAATTATTGTTTGATAGCGGCAATTTTTGTGCCATTTTTGTTAGTCAAGTTTCAAAATAGCATTTTGTAAGTATTGAAAACTGTCTATGCCTGTGTTGAACAGCAAATCGATGATGGACATATTGGGCGCAAAATCTTGATTTGCACTAAAAACTTGGTGGTAAGTAGGTGGTTGATAGTGTGGGTCGTTGGCTTGGTAGTGAGCTTTGGTGTAGCAGGTGTGGCGATAATCTGTGTCTTCTTTGTCTATGTGTTTTTGGTAGTTTTCTGTTAAAAGTATTGTGGTTTTTAATCGCAACAAACGCAATAAGGTTTGCAAAATGGCTTGGTTAAAATCTAACAAAAACTCAAAACGCTGCTCATAAAAACCCTGAAAATCGGTTTCGAAATACTCAAAATAGGGCGAAGACCGATAGGCAGACACAATAGAATGCCAATGCTGCCGTTGCCAAGCATGATGATAGGCAATGCGAACATCTTTGATAGCCCTGCGCTGCTGCCGTCCATTCTCCAAAGGCACGCTCAACGCCAAAATGCCGTTGGTGGTTGCAATATAGCAACGATTGTGCAACGAAGCACGCTCATAATGTTCGTATTGGTCAATATAGACTTCGGGTTGGAGCAAAAGTTTAGTGAAGTATTGAATAGAACCATAATATTGGGTGTTGAGCAAAATCATATTCATCAAAATTAAGCGACAAAGGTAGGTATTTTTTTTGTGATTCAGGGTATTTGATGCCTTGATTGTTGCTGTTGAATGTTGTTTTTTTGTTTTTACGCACAGCAACCCCCTTTCTAATTGGCAATTAGAAAGGGGGTTTTTATTGCGTTTTGTACTTAATTAAGCATATTCAAAATCTGAAAATGGTCTGTAGCTTTGGCTTGTTTGATGTCGGAGAAGGTGGTGCGGACGTTGCCGAGGTGGTCGGTTAGTTCGTATTGTTTTTGTTGGGATACTTGGAAGGTAGTGGGAAATAATTTTTGGCGAGCGCAACACGGTAGAGCAGGAGATAATTTCCTGCTCTGTGAGAATGTGTTAAACAAATTTTGAGACTCAGAAGCAAAAAAGTACAACTACTTATTTCGCAAAGGGTCTAACCTTTTTTGAATCAACGAATTAATGATTAAATCGTCAGGACAGTTATCTGCATCTAACACAATAGTATCTATTTTGTCGGCAGAAATAAAAGTGTATAAACGTGTGCCTTTTGTTTTGATTACAGAATCTCCTTTCTGAATTAAACCATACCCAAAATAAGTAACACAAGGAAGTATAAATTCAAAATTATTTTCCAAAACGACGACTCGTACTTTACCATCTAAAGCACAATACTCTACTATTCCAGTAAATGTAAGTGCTTCTTCTGCTTTTCTATACGAATAATTAGCATAGATACTACTAATGATCATGAAAGCAAAGAAAATAGGTGGTATGTAGTAATCTACAATATCTTCTCCTTCTGATAGGTGTTTCCTTTTATACAGAAGAATAATAAAACTAATAAAAAAGATTAGTAATGCTGGTTTCATGCTAAATTATTTGGTACTGTCTAATGTAGAGTAAGTAACTGCACCTGAAAGAGAACCTCCGCCTGCTCGTGTAGGATCACTGCCCAAATGTAGATTAAATCCAACGCCAAATCCTGTGTAGATACCTGACATATTGGCTTTCGAATCACGAGGACGTAGCATGGCTGCATCATGATATTCATTAAAACTTCCCCAATATCCACCTTCGCCAAATACTCCTTTGCCACCATAGCTACCACCTGCTTGATTTCCCCAACCTGCAAGGATGTCTGGTCCATAAGCAGTTTTTTTCTCAGAAGCTATACCCCACAACCCTCCTCCTGCTCTAGAAACACCAAAAAGATCTCGTGAAGAGTTAGCTCCTAGTGCAACAGAAGTAGAGTACTGCACAAAACCGCTGCCTTTTAAATATCCATTAACATATCCAGAGCTAGCTTGATGAGATCCCCAAAGTCCTTTTCCTCTAATAATACCTCCAATATTCACAGATGTTGAAGATACTCCATATTCGCCTATAAAATCGAAGTTTCTATAATAATCTCCATATTCGGGATTATTTATAACCCTTACATCGATAGGAAAATCTTTATCCTCTTGTCCTAAAATAGCACCACGTTCGAAGTGCATAGTTTGTGACCATATTTGGGTATATGGATCATCAGCACCCCTGCCACCTGCCCCAACATTAAAATTAATCGTAAGCCCTGGTGGGGCAGTTTTATCATATATTAGCGATGCTTCCATATTACCCGACATTACACAATTGTCACAGGATTTTGTCATCTGTTTGTAATCAAAATCGCTTAATCTATTATACAAAGCTGTAGTAAATATATTTCTAGCATAATAAATATCAAATGCTTGAAGAGCCGCTTTAAATCTATTTCCTAAATTAGGACTATTAATAGTGGCAACCCACTCCAACCCTTCCAATTCAATCCCATCAATCACCCTATTTTCACTAAAAGCATAGGTACTATTATGCGGATACTTCGCAGCCAGCGGGTCTACGGCACCAAAGCGTATTGTCCAACTGTCATGGTTTCGGTAGGTGTAGTTGAGGTGCTGCCCCAGCCCGCCCATTTTATTATCCTGTTCCTGTCCTTGGTAGCCAAACCTATAATCCCCCGTACTCACACTCCGCGCACTCTGCAACATACCATAAGGGTAGTAATTATTGAGGGTGAGGCTGCGGGCTTTAAAGTTGTCGTTGTCGGTTAGGAGGTTGTAGGGTACGGTCACGAGGGTTGCCTTGGGCTGTGTAGTTGCTATTTAATGGAGGTGTGTCTGTAGCTTTGGCTTGTTTGATGTCGGAGAAGGTGGTGCGGACGTTGCCGAGGTGGTCGGTTAGTTCGTATTGTTTTTGTCCGCGTTCTTGGGTGGCGAGGAGGGGAATTATACTGCAAATGTACTGCTTTTTATTGAATGATGGGCGCTAAACCCTGCACCAAATTTTTTGAGGAGATGGTGCGGGTTGGGTTTTTGTTTGATGTCGGAGAAAGTGCTATGGGCGTTGCGGAGGTTTATGTTCAAAAATATAAACCTTTTAAAGATGTGTAATTTCAAGTCTCTTTTTTTATGGGAATAAAAGTTAGAACTAAGAATATTGAAAATACAACAGCAATTCTAAAGTGTCTACGTATTTCCCATTCGGAAAATACATCATCTTCACCTGTAGCATAGTATAACATAGGGTATTTTGCATTTCTTATACCCTCATACATAGATTCTGTTATATAAGTTTCATAATTTCTACCATTGTACAATACTCTTATCAAATAACTCGTTCCGCGCCAATTATCGATAGTAGTATCAATGTATGTATATTTTATAGGCAAATTAACATTGTTTGAGTAATTAATATATTTTTTAAAACTTACTAATACTATACATATAAATAAAATTCTAAATAATATCTTAAGCATATAAAAATTATTTTGGTTTTTCTGTTTTTGCTACATTTTGTGCCTTATTAGAATTCGTTTTAGCGACTCCTCCTGTCACTGCTTGATGAGTAACATCTAAGGTTTGAGTAATCTTTGCTACGGTTTTTTCATTGGCAGCTTGTTTTCTGGCAGTATTAATCAATTTTTGATTAGGCGTTTTTCTGGTTGCTAGTTTTTCTACCCTTTTTGTAGCAGCAGAAGCATTTTTCGTTGCTTTTTCCACTACATTCTTGTACGCATCGGCTGATAATAAATCACCTAGACCTACTTCGGTTAACGCTCCTGCAAGTACACTTTTTAAATCGAAATCTTCTTGCTTAAGAAATACCTTTAACCAGCCTTCAACAGTCGAAATGCCAACATCGGCTAATTTTTTTACAATCTTTTGATTTGTTGGTTTCGCTATCCAAGTAGCAAAGGTTGTTGCTCCGCCATCAAGAGTACCTTTTGCTGCTCCAAAACTAGCCGCTACCGAAATATCGATGGCATCTTTCCATGTCAAACTTTCATTAGCTTCTGAAAAAGACATATCCTCGAATAACATTTTATTGCCAATAATACCTGCATATTCAGTAAAAGCTCCTATAATCGCCATCCCTATCGTTATTATATATTGGGTTGTTCAAAAATACAGCGTAATCACTTACTCCTACTTGTGGTTTCGGATCCACATTCCACCGCTTAACCGCCCACGTATCATACTCCCAAAACTGCGCAGTAGTATGCTGCCCCAGCCCGCCCATTTTATTATCCTGTTCCTGCCCTTGGTACCCAAACCTATAAGCCCCCGTACTCACACTCCGCGCAACTGCAACATACCGTAGGGGGTAGTAGTTGTTTAGCGTGAGGTTGCGGGCTTTAAAGTTGTCGTTGTCGGTTAGGATGTTGTAGGGGACGGTTACGTCAGAGTTGCCTTGGGCGGTGTAGTTACCTAACTTGGCTGTTTCGGGTTCTTTGACAACGGCTTGTTTGATGTCGGAGAAGGTGGTGCGGACGTTGCCGAGGTGGTCGGTTAGTTCGTATTGTTTTTGTCCGCGTTCTTGGGTGGCGAGGAGGGGAAATATACTGCAAATATACTGCTTTTTATTGGATTATGGGCGCTAAACCATGCACCATTTTTTTGAGGAGATGGTGGTGAGGGTGAATGTGCCATAAAATTGGCTTTTTGGATCCAATAGATTTAGGAACACGCCAAAAATTTGTTCATAGTGTATCTATTCTTCTTTCTGAAAAGTAAAAATATCACCAGACATTGTATTTTCATCTTTCTTTTTACAATGAATAAATATTTCGTTAGGAATAGAGTCTCTAAACGAAATAAATGTTTTTTGACCACACGCCTCATCGTCATTGTCAAATATCAAGTCGTACCCATTTATTTGAGGTAAAGCATTGAAACCACCGCCAATATAATAATACCCTATTTTTTTGTTTTTGAAAAATAAATCTACAGTACAACTTGCATGTTTAGCATCTTGGTAATTACCATAATAGTAGGTTGAATATATAAAATCTATATTCTGTTTTGAACTCTGTATATAACCCAAATAGCATAACCTATATTCTGTTATTTTAGGGGATTTCACCTCGACAAAGTACTCTATTCCTTTATCCTTTTCCTCTAAGACTGCCATTAACAATTTGTGATAAAAATCAGTTTGCTGTTTATTAGATGATGGAAGTTCACAACTCATGTATAAAAGCAATAAAACAAATACTATTAATTTATTTTTCATAACTAAACCATATTAATTAATAATAATTTTTGAAATTTTTATTTAGATTATCAATTAAACTTGGCTTTCGCTAAAAAATATTGGCAAAAAACAAATTGAAATACTTAGTTCAAAGCCCCATTTTACGCCTCAAATACGTGAGAATAATGTGCAGAACGCTAAAATGCTGTCACTTTTGACCTATTTTTGTTGTAATAGAGCTTCAACGATACAATATGTCGATTAGCAAATCTGCCCATCCGAGTAAAAAAGAACACTTTCATGCTAAATGTAGCCTAAAAATACCCGAATCTTTTTTTCGAGTTAATTTTTTAGCGAAAGGTA
>JAEUUX010000087.1 GCA_016787295.1 Chitinophagales bacterium | reverse complement strand
CTCGAAGAGGTGACATAATTCAAGAAACAACAAGGATAACAAAAAACACCCCCCAAATCCTTGAAAACTCTAAAAAACAAAAACAAAACATCACCACACCCCAAAAAAGCATTAACAATTAACCATTAACAATTAACAATTATCAACAGAATATTGGCTTGCGCCAACAACACACAAACTTACCAAAACCGCCCCTCTTCATTAACAATTAACAATTAACCATTAACAATTAAAACCAACGCCTCCTACTTCACCACAAAACTCCTAACACTCCTCCTACCATCAACATCAACAACATAAAAATACAAACCCGCAGGCGCATCGCCCACCTCCCACACAACTTTGTAACCCCCATGACCCTGTTCCCCCTCAAAAAGCACAGCAACAGTCCTACCAAACACATCTTGCACCCGAACACCCACATGAGCCACACCAGGCAACACCTCATATTCAATAGCAATACCATCAGAAGCAGGATTAGGATACGCAACACTCCAAACACCCCCATAACTATTTTGCGGATCAAGACTTTCCATACCCACCACAACATTTGGCGTAGGCAAAAGAACATCAGTATAAATATGATACTCCCCAGCCTCCAAAGCAACAGCAGCAGTCGTATTATTCACAACCAAACTCTCCCCCGAAAAATAATCATACCAAACCCCCGTATGCTGAAAATTAGGATTAACAGAACCAGCCCCAACATCGAAGCTCGCCACAACAGTCACATTCATATCACTACCATTCAGATTAACACGTTTCAGCAAACCATTCACGTTCAGCGAATAACTCTCCGTCTCAAAAGCAGCACGCTCCACCTTAAGCCGATTCAGATACCCAAAAACCTGATACAAATGAAACCTATCAACATTATAATAGTAATCCCAACGAACAGGCTTCTCACCAACCCGACCATTAAAATCAATACTATAATCATAGCCAAGCTCCCCAAACTGCCAAATCATCTTAGGCCCAGGAATACTCATCAACATCACCGCCGCAGGCTCCATACGACGTATCGCCGTCGAAAGATCCTTAACATCATAGCCCGTAGCAACATTCGTCCGGCCATATTGCAGATTCTTATACATCAAACGCTCTTCATCATGGCTCTCCATATACCCAACCAAGTGAGGATCATTCCAATTACGTGCCTGATACGAAGCCCAACCAATATCACAACCATCACTATAGCCCATTGTGTTTTGATTAAAATTATAATTCATATTACCCCAAAGCATAAAACCATAATCCGACAACACCTTCTCCTCCACATTGTCCGCCAAATGCTCCAAAATCAAATAAGCATCAGGATGCGATGCCCAAATAGAATCCCCATAACCCTTCCAGATATTAACACGCGACGCATCATACTGCCCCCACGCAAAAGTATTACCAAGAGTATTATTTTGAGTAAAACCCTTTGAAAGATCAAACCGAAAACCATCAACCCTATATTCATCGAGCCAATGCCGAACAACATCAATCACAAAACCCTTAGTAGCCAGCGACTCATGATTCATATCATAACCCACATTAAAATCATGCTTCGCAACAGCATTAAAATAAGGACTATTACCCGAAGGTTGCGTCCCGTCCCACCACAACTGAACCAACGGACTCTGACCAAATTGATGATTCAACACCATATCCACAAACACAGCCATACCCCGCTCATGAGCAGCATCAACCAGCGCCTTAAGATCAGCCTTCGTACCATAATACTTATCAGGAGCAAACATAAATGACACATTATAACCCCAACTTGAATTACCCTCAAACTCATTAACAGGCATCAATTCAATAGCATTAACACCCAAGCCAACCAAATAATCAAGCGTATCAATAACAGCCCGATAACTATGCCCACTACTAAAATCACGCACCAACAACTCATAAATCACCAAATCAGTTTTACTTGGTGCCTCAAAATCACCATTCTGCCACACGTATGGCGTTTGAGCCGTCTGCAAAACAGACACAATACCCGTCGTTTTACCAACAGGATAGGGCAGAAGATCAGGATAAACATCTTCACCAATATAAGAATCATTCCAAGGATCCAGCACCTTCTCCCCGTAGGGGTCAGCCACACGCAAATCACCATCAACCAAATACTGATAACTATATTCCACACCAGGCAACAAACCATCAATCTCACACCAAAACCAATTATTATCAAGACTTTTGCGCATATAATTCTCCAAAGTAGGCTGCCAATCACTATAATCCCCCAGCGCAAAAGCATAATCATGCGAAGGAGCATACAAAGCCAGAACAACCCGACTATCATCTAAATAATTCACCCCATGATGAACATTCGCAGGCAAATCTTCGAACAACACCGGCGGGCGAACAAAAAAATAAGCCGTATCATACACCGTCGTACCCCCACTTTGAGCAGCAGCAACAACAGTATAACCACCAAAATCAGTAGCACTAAAAACCTCCGAAAAACTTTCACCACTACCACTACCCAACAAAACACCATTCAAATAAACACTCAAATTATCCGCCAAACTACTCACAGCACTAATCGTAACAGACCCATTAGGCTCAACAATCAAAGGAGACACACTTGGCGAAGTAATCTGAACATTCAAACTAGGCTGAAACACATCAACAAAAATGTCACCACCAGCCGCCGTTTTGCCCTCAAGCCACTGACCACCAACCTGACTAGCACTCCTAAAAACAAACACCATCTGCAAAATCGTCTCCGATGCAGCAACACCATAATACCCACGAACAGAAGGCGTAATATCCAACCGATAAAGATGATTACCCAGCGCCGTCAACTTAGTAGCAGCCGTATTCTGACCCCAATTAGTCTTCACATACTTCCAGTCACCACCCGAAGTACTAAGATTAGTAATCACACCCGTATGCGCATACACATCACCCGTGTAATTCGCCAAACCACCACTACCCTGAGTAGCATCAAAAATAATACTCACCGCCTCATTTTCGTATGGAAAAACAGGATCCGTACTAACAAGCTGCTGTGCCTGAGCATTCCACACAAACACAAAAAACAACAAAAAAATAAAAGACTTCATCATGATTAAAATTTTAAGAGATAATAAAACAAAAAAACTCCTTCCATAATTTTGACAACAATCCAACAAAACAATAAAACACCAAACATCAAAATCCAAACAAACCCAAAAAACACCCCCCAAATCCCTCAAAACATTAAAAACCCAAAACAAAACATCACCACACCTCAAACCCTCATTAACAATTAACAATTAATAATTAACAATTGAAAACCCAATATTGGCTTGCGCCAAAAAAACATTAACAATTAACAATTAATAATTAACAATTGAAAACCCAATATTGCCATTCGCCAAGTACACACAACCATTAACAATTAACCATTAACCATTAACAATTACAAAACCCTGAAAGGGTGAAAAGTTTATAGCCCAACCCCACAACAATATATTTAACATAAACCTCGAAGAGGTGACACGTTTCAAAAAACAACAAGAATAACAAAAAACACCCCTCAAATCCCTCAAAACATTAAAAACCCAAAACAAAACATCACCACACCCCAAACCCCCATTAACAATTAACCATTAACAATTAATAATTATCAACACAATATTGCCATTCACCAAGTACACACAACCATTAACAATTAACAATTAACCATTAACAATTACAAAACCCTGAAAGGGTGAAAAGTTTATAGCCCAACCCCGCAACAAAACACTTAACATAAACCTCGAAGAGGTGACACGTTTCAAAAAACAACAAGAATAACAAAAAACACCCTTCAAATCCCTCAAAACATTAAAAACCCAAAACAAAACATCACTACACCCCAAACCCCCATTAACAATTAACCATTAACAATTAATAATTATCAACACAATATTGCCATTCGACAAGTACACACAGGCATTCGACAAGTACACACAGGCATTCGACAAGTACACACAGGCATTCGACAAGTACACACAGCCATTCGACAAGTACACACAGGCATTCGACAAGTACACACAGGCATTCGACAAGTACACACAGGCATTCGACAAGTACACACAGGCAATCGACAAGTACACACAGGCACTCGACAAGTACACACAACCATTCGACAAGTACACACAGGCATTCGACAAGTACACACAGGCACTCGACAAGTACACACAGGCACTCGACAAGTACACACAGCCATTCACCAAGTACACACAGGCATTCGACAAGTACACACAGACATTCACCAAGTACACACAGCCATTCACCAAGTACACACAGCCATTCACCAAGTACACACAGCCATTAACAATTAATAATTAACAATTAACAATTAAAAATCCCCCTCCCAACATCACCACACCCCAAAAAAACATTAACAATTAACCATTAACAATTAACAATTAAAAAAACCCCAACAAGGTAAAATGACTATAGCAAAACACAAATAACCACAATACAAACAACCCCTAACGAAGCAACAAAACACCCAAATACGTGTCTGGAGCCACCCTTTTAGAATTGCCATCATGAACTATTTTATAGAAGATAATGCTACAATCATGTCACCCTCTTGGGATTTCAAACACACAACCAATAAAAACAATAATTTGACTAATCACATCAAGTCAAACAACCTAATAACTAAAAGCATACTGAATAAGATTAGCCCCCATTCGCAACGCATTTTCGCGCCCTTGCGGACTATCCTTATGCACATCAGGATTTTCCCAGCCATCACCCAAATCACACTCATAACTATAATAAATCACCAAGCGCCCCTTATAAATCACCCCAAAACCTTGAGGAGGCTTACCGTCATGTTCATGGATTTTAGGCAACCCATTAGGAAAAATAAAGCGCTGTTTAGCATAAATAGGATAAGAAAAAGGCAACTCTTGCAGCTCCAATTCAGGAAAAATCTTCTTTACAGCAGGACGCACAAAAGGATCCATACCATAATTGTCGTCCAAGTGCAAAAAACCACCACCTTCCAACCAACGACGCAAATTAGCCGCCTCCGATTCCGTAAAAGTGATATTCCCGTGTCCCGTTGCATGAACAAACGCCAAATTAAACAAATCAGGACTATCAGGTTCAATAGTAACAGGCTCAACATCAATATTCATGCCCAACTGTTGATTACAAAACTTGATAAGATTAGGCAAAGATGTCGGGTTAGCATACCAGTCACCGCCACCGCGATACTTAAGCAACCCAACTTTAATACTACTGTCCAGCGGACGAGCAGCCATCAAGACAACAAATGCCAAGACCGCCACCAAAAACAATTTCAATTTCATGGATATACAAAATTAAAAACAAAACAATTAACCTGCCAACTCCTCTAAAAGCCGAACAGTATGACAACACACAATAGCAGCCGTTTCAGTACGCAAACGATTTTTACCCAAGCTAATAGGAACAAAATTTTTCGCCAATGCCGCCCCAACTTCCTGAGCCGTAAAGTCACCTTCCGGCCCAATCAAAATAAAAGTATGCTGTTTTTTTTGATAATATTGAGCTATCGTCCCGTTATCAGGATTAACGTATGGAATAAAACGCTGCGAATACCGAGACAACAAATTATCATCTTTCAACAAACGCAACAACTCCACAGGTTCATGCAAATGCGGCAGATAACAAGTCATACACTGCTTCATAGCCGACACAACAATCTTCTCCAACCTATCCAAACGCAACCTACTCCGTTCAGTCCGTTGCGTAAAAATAGGCGTAATGTCCGTAACACCAATCTCCGTAGCCTTTTCCAAAAACCACTCGAACCGTTCCATACTCTTGGTCGGAGCAACCCCCAAGTGCAACCTTGCAGACGGTACATTATATTCAGGCAACGCTTCCGTAATCACAAAACAGCACCGTTTGGGCAACACTTCCGTCAGCTTCGCCTCATAGCGTCCCCCCAAACCGTCCGTCAACAGAACCACATCGCCCACTTTTTGACGCAACACCTGCGAACAGTGCCGCGACTCCTCCTCACCCAAATAATAACACTGCTCCCGCAATTCTGGCGCATAAAACATAACCTAATTACCCTAATTTTTGTTACAAATACTAAAAAATACTATTTACACAACAACAGCAAACACCAACTAACGTCCCATTTTGCTTAAATACCCCAACAATAACACATTAATTTTTTTGGGCGTTTCCCTGCGGGTCGGGCTGCTACGGGCTTCGCTGCCGCTACGGTGCTTCGCAAGCTACGCACTGGCTAACGCCACCCTCCGCATCCCTAACGCGCTTCGCCACCCGAACAAAAACACCCTTATTTTTTCCACCAAAACACATAAAATACAACACAAATCACCACAACAAATCACATGACCCTTGGCTTTCACCCCCCCACTCCCAACAAACACAACCCCAAAAAACACCATATCACCATGACTCCCCCCCCGACAACATTCCTCCGCCCACAAAAAAAATCACAACACCATCAACGCCCCACCCCAATCTGTTCGATAGCCTCTTGCGCACCCATCGCCTCCTTTCCTTCCACCAACGAAAAATAGCGAAACAAACTCGCCGTAAGCGTCACACTAATAACCACCAACAAAATAAAACTATACAAAAAACCCAACAAAATAACAACAACCTCACTATAATTAATACCAAAAGTTGTACCTAAAAATTCAACCAACACAGGCAACGAACTCGACGGAATGATAGTTACAGATAGACTAATAAAAAAAGCAGTAATGTACAAACCAAATGTTGTAAAAAAATGCCCTTTGAGCAAATAAAAAGAACGATTAAGCGCAATACCAAACGAAACATCTTCAAACAAATTAATAGCATAAATAAGCGAAAAAGCAATAGAAACATAAGCTAACAAACACAAAAACAGAAAAACACCAAAAGCCCCCACTGCTATATCAATAGCCATAAGCAACCCCGTCACCAAACTCCCAAAAACATAAACCGTTATAGACAAAAAGAATATCAGAAATGCGTTACCAATATAACTTAGAATTCTGCTCGCAACCCTCTTCCTAACAGCACTAACAGTTATTTGCCTGAAATCCTCGCTTTTTTGATAGAGGTACATATACTCATAAATAATAGGAAAAATAGAAAAGAAATACAGAATAATAAGCATAACAGTAATAAAAACCCCTAAGAAATAGATAACATCACTTTCTGTCGAAAAGCTATTTTGTATAATGTATATACCACTATATAGCAAAGCCCCAACCAATAGAAATGGAATGGCTATAAAGAAGATACTTCTACTAATGATAGAAAAGTTTTGTCTTAAAAACTGTATAGTCACATCGATAGTCGACCCGACATCTCTTACGGCTCTAAATTTTATTTTATTCATCTCTTTGATTAAATGATTCTTGGTGGTGCAAAATTAGGGCAAATGTAGGACTTTTTATTGAAAAACTAACAAAAAATGCTGTTATTTTTCATTTCCATCTTGACTATACACTATTTTGCCTACTCTAAACCCAACTCTCATACAAAAAAATTACATCTTTAATCTTTTTGTGCCTTGCTATACAAGATTGTATATTTTTTTTTAGCCAATGGCAACCGACAATATATGCAAGCTAAAAAACGAATAATCTGGCTGTTATTATTACATGACGAATTTTGATAATACCAATAATCAGCAAGTTTTTTCATCATAAGCGCTTGATTATCAAGTCCTTAAACCTCCATAACTACTATTATTTTTAAAGAGTAGTTATGGAGGTTTGGCATGAATACTGTATAATGAACAATCAAATCTATGAACATAACCCTTTCTTATTCTTTCTTTTTTTCTTACCTCAACAAGAGCAAACTTTAAAACAGGCTTTGGCAAAGTTTTTGTTGGTATGAAATACCCAATAAATTGCCAGCCTAATTTTAAAAAAAATAAAGATAAATAATGCTTTTTAATTTTTATAAAATGCTGATAATTAGACATTTATGAAAAAAATAGAAAAACAGCGTTCTAAAAAAACTGCAATCACAACAGATTAATCTAATAAAAAAAAGTTAATCACAAAGATTGGAATGGTTTTTGCTAAACTAATCTACAGTAAAAAAAGCAAACGTTAATCCCCCTGAAAAATTCTATGTATTTAAAACAAAAAAATAATTTGAATAAATTTTTTAACATGAAAAAGCTAGTACTAACGATGACCGTTTGGACACTTTCGGTGCTTAGTGCTTGGGCTCAAACCGATTTGGCATTGACCAAGACGGTGGACAATAGTTCGCCATCTATCAATACCGATGTCTCGTTTGTCCTGACACTATCGAACGAAAGTTCTGCAACGGCGGCTAGCAATGTTACGGTAACAGATCTTCTCCCTGCGGGTTTGTCTTTTGTGAGTGCTAACGCCTCACAAGGGACGTATGACAATGCCACAGGTATATGGTCTTTACAAACTTCTTTAGCAGCAGGTTCAAGCGCAACATTAACTATTGTGGCGACTGCAACTGCCGAAGGTGTTACCTCTAACATTGCAGAAGTCACCGCTGTAGATGAAGGAGACACAGATTCGTCTCCCAACAACGGCATTTATTCCGAAGATGATTACGCTATAGCGTGTGTCTCGGTACCTGTTCAAATGTGTGAGGGTCAAGGATTAGACCTAACCGCAACGTCTAGCGAGATTCCGGCAGGAGCAACCATTTATAAATGGTATAAAGGCTCCATAGACCCTGCTAACCTAATTGCAGGGGCTAACTCCGTAATCTTGGCTCTCACCAATCTTCAACTATCAGACGCAGGTAACTACTACTTTACAGCAGAAGATGCCAATGGTTGTATCCATGAGTCTTGCTGTCCGGTTAATGTAGTAGTCAATCCAATCCCAACTCCTACCGCTACCAATGATGGTGCTAATCTTTGTGATGGCGGTACTACCCCAGCTAATTTCAGTACCACTGGATTAGTTGCTGGTAGCTATACTTATGCGTGGAGCGGACCTGGTGTTGCTAACATGAGCGACCCCAATAGCGCTAACCCTATTATAGCTACCCCAGTACTAGCTGATGCAGGTGTGTACACTGTAACAGTAACGGGTGCAGGTGGCTGTAGCGCTACTTCCACCACCGACTTATTAGTTAATGAGTTACCTGTTTTAGGTTTAAGCTACGATTGTGGTTCTAATCCTGCACCTGGTACAGCAACGATTACTGCGACTGCGAGTGTTAGCACGGGTACATTAGAATACTCTTTAGATGGCGGTGCT
>JAEUUX010000072.1 GCA_016787295.1 Chitinophagales bacterium | reverse complement strand
TAGCTTGTGTTGTTCTAAAAAAATGACAAATGCCTGATATTTGATAATGACAATCTGATAAGTACCTTATCAAGGCCTTATTTGTTATTATCCAAACAACCCAATTAGCTGACAATATTACCAGCTCAAAATAATAAAAACCCCGATGGGGTGACACGTTTATAGCCCAGAAACAATAGAATAATTAACATAAATCCCGATGGGGTGACACATTATTCGACAAAACATGACATCATTTCACCCCGTCGGGGTTTATGCCTTTTTTGTTCCGTTTTTTTTGCTATAAACCTATCACCCTTTCAGGGTTTATTTAAATACTTTCTTATCATTGCTATTTTCAGAAATACCACTTAATAATGTCGCTATCAAATTTATCATTCTTTGTTTGTTTAACCGTGACTTTCATGCCTCAACGACCGAAACAGCACTATTTCGGGTGACGAAAATAGTGTATGCAGAGGCGCGTTTTTTGTGACCGCAATTATTTGTCTCAAACACTGTCAACATTTTACAAAATCCGAAGACTGTATTCAATTTAGTATAAAAAACACGCTGCTCGCTACGGAACAACGTGTTTTGGAGGAGGTAAATAATACTTTTGTTGCTGATGGCATGAATACAAGCAACAGCATCAATAGCATTAACTCAGTCATTTATTTGGACTACGCGCTATCATACTTGGCTTATGCAATAGCGGGTTTGTTGGCAGGGTGATAGAACAGCAAATAAGTTTCGTCGCCGTTTTTATTAGCTTCTGTAAAACGCACGCCTTTTTCATACCAAGTACGCAAAGTTTTGGCTAAATCGCTGGCATGTTCTTCGTTGTTCAAACGAAAATTATAGGCATAGTCTTCGCCTTTGTAGTTAAATTTGATTAGATTTTCAGTACCTTTGTATGGACCAAAGGCAGAAGGGAAACCATCATATACAACAGACAAGTTTTTTAGTTCGCTGATAGGATAGTTAAAATCGGCAGCAGGGTCTTCCCAATGAATGCGAAGTTCGCTGTCATTGATGTCCAATGTGCCTTTGCTATAGTACAAAGAATGATACCAAAGGTAAAGCATCAACAATGGAAGCGAAAAGAGGGTTATCCAAACCATAATATTACCCAAAATGAACGGATAAGGATAACCGTTTTGGGCATAGTAGGAACGGAAAAATACGACCAAGATAGTCCAAATCAAAGAGGGAGCTAAAACGCGAAAGAAAAGACTGATTTTGTCTTGTTTATCAGGTGTTAAAAATTCGGTATGAAATGCTGACATATCAGGAAAAGATTTTTGCTTTAAAATTTCGGTGCAAAGTTAGTGCTTTATTCTCTATAAACGCAAATTTTTTTGTTTTTTTTGTGCTAAACACGTCAATTTTGTCTAAAAAAAACGCCAAAAGGCAATAGGGTGGGAGAGAGGGCAATAAAATAAGGTGGTTTTCTTGGTGTTTTGCAAAAGAAACCCTACTTTTGCGCCTATACTGAATTGAAAATACTTTTCGGATTTGATAATGAATGATGTTACTTACTCGTCTCAAAATGCAACATCAATTAACGACCATTTGCCGTTCCTCCAAATGCTATTATCGTAAGTGACAAATAGTGATTCTACTTTTTTGCTCACCCAAAAAAGTAGCAAAAAAAGGTGTTCTTTTTCGAGTGGATTC
>JAEUUX010000003.1 GCA_016787295.1 Chitinophagales bacterium | reverse complement strand
GTTAATGGATTTTTTGTTGCGGGTGTATGTTTTACACTGTGCGAAACCCTATTATTGTTAACCAAATGGGGTATACACACTGTGTAAAACCCTATTATTGTTAACCAAATGCGGTCTACACACTGTGCGAAACCCTATTATTGTTAACCAAATGGGGATACACACTGTGCGAAACCCTATTATTGTTAAGCAAAACTTGATTTATGTGAGTGACTATATTGATATGTAGTACTTTTTGGGGGTCTTTGCAGTGTGTAGCAGATTTTTTTGTGCAAAAATACAAATTATCTACAAAAAAGTTTGACTATTTGTATAATAAATAGTATCTTTGTAACGTTTTTCTAAGCATCATCATTTATTGATGGTCATCTGTTTGTTGTTTAGTTTAAATGCTAATTTGTTAACACTATTTTAGTTAGTACAATAGTCGAATATTTCTTTAACTTCTTAATTTTATTCTATGGCATATCGTAGATATTTTCCGATTAGCAATAGCAGTCGCTATGCAGCTATCGAAGTTGCAAAACGGAAGGCAGCACATTTGGCACCCGATGAGGATAAGCCCATTACGCCTGCCACAGAGTCGCGCCTCAACAGTGTGGGGGCGCAGTATTTGGCGGCTTATGAGGAAGCTACAACGGCATTAGCCAAGCAGACAAAAGCTACTGAGGCTGCAGTCACTATTCGTGGAGTGGTTAAGGTGTATATTTCTCACTTCGTTCAGGTGTTTAACTTCGGTATTGAGCGGGAGAAATACCCTTTGCAAGATCGTTCGTTTTATGGCTTGTCTATTAATAGCGGTCTTGTGCCATCGTTGAACACGGAGTCGGAAATCGTGCAATGGGGCAACAGTATTATTAAGGGCGATGCGGAGCGCACGGCAATGGGCGGCGCACCGATGGCAAACCCCAGTACGGCAGAGTTTAAGGTGGTGTTCGAAGAGATGATACAGCTTATCCAAACGCAAAGTAGTCTTAAGAATGCGTATGACAAGGCGCAAGAGAAAGTCAATGGCATGAACGAAGCTGTCGATAAGTTAATTTTGCGTATCTGGAACGAAATTAACACTTTCTATGATGACCACGAGGCAGCGAGCCGTCGTCGTAAAGCAAGAGAGTGGGGTGTTGTTTTTGTGTCAACGGATACGTCCAACATTGTTGGCGGTAATGTGTTGAATCTGGCTGATGATAAAGCTATTGCGGGTGCTTTGGTGTCGTTCAAAGAAATTGAGGCGCAAACAACTACGGATAGTAATGGTAGATTTAGTTTTAAGACCGACTACATGGGCGAAGCTACTATCACGGTAGAAAAAATAGGTTTTGAGCCTGAAACGTATATGGTTGACATCGAAGAAGATAGGAACACTAACTTGAAGGCGCACCTATCTCCGAAAGAATAAGCATTATTGACACATTGGAACACAAGTGCTGGGTTTGGTGCTATGGAGAACAAAGTTGTGAGCATTCCTCTCTCCAAGCTCACACTTCGTTCCAATGTGTTTGCTTTAGCTATCCACAGCCTGCCACGCGCAGTAGTGCAACATTGGTAGGCTGTGTTTTTAATCGTGTACTATCTTTTTTGACTTTTTAATACCATTTTTATGAAGAACTTTTTATGTTATTGTCTTTGTGCCTTACTAAGTGGGAGTGTCTCCGTCTTTGCCCAGACGGGTTATTTGCACTATCCTACGGACTCAATAGCTGTTATTAATCCATTGCAACACCTTCATGGTGTGGTGGCAGTTGATATTACGTTTACACAAGCGCAACATGGTGTGGTAACATTATTGCCTAATAACACATTTCAGTATGTGGCTAATAGTATGGAAGTTGTGCCTTATCCCGATGGGTTTAATTTTACTGTTTTTGATGGTATTAACTCTCACGAACGATGTATAAATATTAAACCACAATTTGATAAGCCTATACCTAATGTGCCACCATTGAGCAGTACCCGAATAAATGATGTGTGTAGAGATTGGATATATCCCAACTTCTGTTCATTTGATATTGCTGTTCCAGATGCTAATAATAACCCGCTTAACTATAGGCTATTACAAAGTCCGTTACATGGTATTGCAACTATAGAAAGTATGGATTTTTTTGTAACTAAACTCAATTATCAACCCGAGGCGGGCTTTACGGGTGTTGACTCTATTATTTACAGAGCTTGCGAAAGTAATACCACAGAGCAGTATTGTGCTGATGTTTTGCAAATTATTCGTGTAAATGATTGTGATACCTCTACTTTAGTAGCTTATGATATAGATATCAATACATTTAGCTCGTCTACTGCTGCATCAACCCACCATTTTATTATTTATGCTGATAATTTACCGATCACTATTCATATCGTTTCACAAGGAGCATTTGGAAATGTGGTTATTAATCCTGACAACACCTTTACGTATCGATTCAATAATAGTGGTATAACTACCATTGACCTATTTACTTATTTAGTTTGCGATGCTCGTGGCAACTGTTCCGACACTGTTACGGTTAGTATAATGAATATGGTACATCCTAACTATTTTATTAACAACCTTTTTCCATCAATTATTATTCCTGCCAACGAATCTGTGGCGCTTGATTTTTTGTCAAATTTGATTAGCGATAAATCTGGTGTTTGTATAGATTCTATTAACTCACTGCTCCATTACGGTACAATAAACATTAATCCTAATGGTAAATATAGCTATACTCCCTTTGCTGGATTGGTAGCTCCGAAAGAAAATTGGGGTTTTATCGAAGATATTCCCTATAGTATCTGTCCTACATCTTCTGAATGGAATTGTTCTAAAATTAGAATTAGTATCATTTTTCCTGCTTGTAATAATGACACGGTAAGCGTGACACAGCAAAAACCTATTTCTCTACCTGTTTTGGATAACGATTTGAGTAGCGAACCCCTTACAATCACTTCGATGGTTATGTATCCACAATATGGAGATGTTAAGATTATTGATAATCAATTAGTATATACCGCCCACAAACCATCTAATACATATGATACTTTGTGTTATTTGGCTTGCGATTCTCATAATAACTGTGATACGGCTATGGTTTTTATTAGTATAGCAGCCGATAGCACTACTACTAAGTTGTCTGCCACTTCCAATACACCTTCTGCTATACATTTGAAAGCCTATTTTAGCCCAGTGCGCCAAGTGGTGAAGGTTGTAGTAAACATTGATCAACGTATCCAAAGCATTAAAATCAAAAATATGGCAGGAAACATACTGTTCTCTTCTATTCCACCTACATCTGTAAAGAACTATGCAGAAGTGCCTACAGGTCTCTTATCAAAAGGGGAATACCTTGTTGAGGTGCAGACAGATGTGGGTGTTGTTGTGAAAGAAATGTTGATAAGATAAGCTAATAATACTTTTACTTTATTGTTCTATGGTTTTTGGGGTTAAGAATGGGGTTTTGCACATTGTGTAAGTTCATACCCAATTTCTCTAACCAGCTTATTCTCTTTGTTATATATAGCCACAGCCTGCCACGCGCAGTAGTGCAACATTGGTAGGCTGTGTTTTTAATCGTGTACTATCTTTTTTTACATTTTAATACCTTTTTTATGAAGAACTTTTTATGTTATTGTCTTTGTGTGCTATTGGGTAGCGCCTCTCTTTCGGCACAGATTACAGCTTATCTGCACTATCCTACCGACTCAATAGCGGTTATTAATCCATTGCAAGACCTTCCTCCTATGATGGGAATTTCTGTTACGTTTTCGCAACCTAGCCATGGTGTGGTTACATTATTGCCTACAAACAAATTGCAGTATGTGGCTAATAGTATGGGGGTTGTGCCTTATATGGATACGTTTGATTTTACTGTTTCTAATAGTACTAATTCCTACAATAGAAGTGTAACTATTTTGCCTGAATTTGATGACCCTATGCCTAATGTGCCACCATTTAGTTATACGTCAACCTGTAATGCTTGTAATGATTATGCTTATCTTGCTTTTACACCTATTAATCTTTCCATGATGGATGGCAATTCTGACCTTCCTATTTATAGTATAGTACAAGAGCCGCTACATGGGACCGCTAGTATAGATAGTATAAACCTTTATATAGTTAACATTAATTATCAACCTGATGAGGGATTTATAGGTGTCGATTCTATTGTTTACAGGGCTTGTGAAAGTAATACTACAGAACATTATTGTGCTGATGTTTTACAAATTATCTATGTAATAAGCTGTGAAGCACTACCTTTGGTAGCTTATGATGATGGCTATCATGTGTTTGATTTATCTAGCATTACCCTAACTCCTTTAGATAACGATTATGCAGATAGTTCACCAATTACTATTAATATTATCTCACAAGATAGTTTAGGGAATGCGGTTGTTAATCCTGACAATACCATTACTTATAACTTCAATGATGTGGTTGTATCTAATTTAGGGCAAATGACTTATCAAATTTGTGACACTTTGGGTAACTGTTCTGACACAGCTACTATTCATTTAGTTATTGTACCTCCTGGATGGGATCCTTTTGAGCACAGTAATGTTATATTAGAAATTTCTACTGACGAATCAGTAGAGCTTAGTTTTTTGTCAGAATTGGTTGGATATAATATTGTTGGATGCTTAGACACTATTAATTCATTGCTTAATTACGGTAGTATAGCTCTTACTTCCGATGGCAAATATATCTATACACCCTTTGAAGGAATTGTACCTCCACAACAAAGTTGGGTTTTGTCTGAATATATCCCATATAATGCTTGTGTTTCATTTCTTCCTTGGGGTAGTCCATTACTCATTGTTAACTTTATTTTCCCTGTTTGCCATGATGATACTACTATTATTGCTTACCAAACCTCTACTTCTATATCAGTTTTGGATAATGATTTAGATGGACACCCACTTAATATTACTGGGATAGCTAATTATCCGCAACACGGAACAGCTACTGTTACTGATAACCAACTGCTATATCAACCCGATAGTGCCTATATGGGCAATGATACCTTACAGTATATAGCTTGTGATATATTCGATAGCTGTGATACAGCTACGGTTTTTATTACTGTTCTGCCCGATAGCGTTATTGGTATACCTTCCGTTTTTTCCAATATCTCCCTGTCGACACAGTTGCAGGTCTATCCCAACCCCACGCGCGAGCTGCTAAACATTGTCGTAGCTCCCGACCAGCAAATCCAAAGCATCATGCTCACAGATATGGCAGGGCGCAGGCTGTTCTCTCCTACCCTATCTACTACTGTGGGTAATCGTGCGGCGGTGTCTGTGCAGCATTTGCCAGAGGGTATGTACCTTGTTGAGGTGCAGACAGATGTGGGTGTTGGGGTGCAAAGGGTGTTGGTGGAATAGTGAGGGAAGGGACGGAGGTGTGAGATAATATGTTTCTTGTTCCTCGTTTCGTTCTGCTCTCTTTGTTATATATAGCCACAGCCTGCCACGCGCAGTAGTGCAACATTGGTAGGCTGTGTTTTTAATCGTGTACTATCTTTTTTGACCTTTTTAATACTATTCTATGAAGCGTCTATTACTGTTTTGGTTTTGTGTGTTGTTTAGTAATGCGTTCCTTTCGGCACAGATTATAGTTCATTTGCAGTATCCTACGGACTCAATAGTTATTATCGACCCATTGCAGTACTTTCCTAATGCAATAACAGCTAATACCACGTTTACTCAACCATATCATGGTGTGGTTACATTATTGCCTGATGGCAAATTGCGGTATGTGGCTAATAGTATGACGGAAGTAGCTTATGGTGATGCGTTTAGTTTTATTGTTTATAATGGCTTTGCTTTCGATGGATCAAATGTGTATATTAGACCAAATTTTGATGACCCTATCCCTAATGTACCGCCATTAGACACTGAATACGAGTTGTATGTATGTGGTGATAATGCCTATTCACACTACACATTACTTTCTCTTGGTATAAATGATGTTAATGGTGACCATTGCAATTATAGCCTCCTACAAGGTGGATTACACGGTTCTGTTACTATACATAATGATTGCTCGATTTTACAGCAGTTTTTTTATCAACCCAATATGAATTTTATGGGTGTGGACACTGTTGTTTTTAGAGCTTGTGAAAGTAGTACCACAGAGCATTATTGTGCTAATGTTTTACAGATTATCCATGTAAATGATTGTGATGTATTAGCTTTGGCAGCCTATAATGACAGCTACTATCGAACTTTCCTATCTAATGCTACCTTCACTCCCTTAGAGAATGATTATGCAGATAATTTGCCGGTCACAATTACTATCATCGCACAAGCTAATTTGGGAAGTGTGGTTGTTAATTCCGATAATAGCTTTACGTATCATGCCTATAATGCTAACACATCTATAGTTGATCAGTTTGCTTATCAAATCTGCGACACTTTGGGTAACTGTTCCGCCTCTGCTACAGTTACATTAACCAATATACCATCTATTTGGTATCCTTCATTCCCTATTTATGAAATTGTCACTATTTCTGCTAATGAATCTGTGGAACTCAATCTTTCACCATCGATATCTAATTGTGACGTTTCTTCTTGTGTAGATTCGCTTAATTCACTACTCTATTACGGTAGTATAGCTACTACATCTGATGGCAAATATATCTATACACCTTTTGAAAACCTTACAGCACCGCAACAAGGTGTGGGTTTACAAGAAATAATTCCCTATAACGTTTGTTCACAATACTATATTTGGAGTAATGTAATATCGATGATCTTTCTCATTTTCCCCGCTTGTATCAATGATACCACCACTGTTAATTACCAAACGTCCGCCTTCATAGCTGTTTTGGATAATGATTTGGCTACGGATCCTTTTGGTATCGCTAGCATAGATATGCCTCCGCAACACGGAACTGCTATTCTAGATAATAACCATATATTATATCAACCCGATAGTGCTTATGTGGGCAATGATACGTTGCAATATATAGCTTGCGACTCTTATGGCAACTGTGATACGGCTACGGTTTTTATTACTGTTCTGCCCGATAGCGTTATTGGTATACCTTCCTTTTTTTCCAATATCTCCCTGTCGACACAGTTGCGGGTTTATCCCAACCCCACGCGCGAGCTGCTAAACATTGTCGTAGCTCCCGACCAGCAAATCCAAAGCATCATGCTCACAGATATGGCAGGGCGTAGGCTGTTCGCTCCTACCCTATCCCCTACTGTGGGTAATCGTGCGGCGGTGTCTGTGCAGCATTTGCCAGAGGGTATGTACCTTGTTGAGGTGCAGACAGATGTGGGTGTTGGGGTGCAAA
>JAEUUX010000001.1 GCA_016787295.1 Chitinophagales bacterium | reverse complement strand
GCGTTGATAAAACTGTTTGACCAACAAAAAATAAACACCTATTGCAAAAAGGTATAACAAAATCGTGATACTAAAAATGGTGCTATATGGGAGGTTAGCCGCACGCAGCCAAGAAAAAATTTGCGAACTAAAAAACCAACTCCCTGCCCAAATAGAACTTGTTATGGCGCTTGTGATTTCTCTATTATGACTACCAACATATTGCATACTCATTTCGGTGGCTAACGGATTGGAGAGGTGCATCAATGGCTGCCGCAAGATGTATGCAATAATAGCCACATAGACTGCTCCCTGCCAATTTTTGATTAATTCACTACCCGCTATGGTCGCCATGCAGATAATAGACAACAATTGCGTCCATATAATGGCATGAAAACCCCATTTTTGTTTCAATAAGGGCGCAAATAAAGCGCTAATGGTGACAATAATAGAAGTGATAACCCCAAGAATAGAAAAATAGGCAGAATCTATGCCAAAAATGTGGTAAAAAAACAAATTCATAAAGGGAATCGCCATACCCGCTCCCACCGCAATAAACAAAGTAGGCAAAGATATTTGCGTGATGAGTTTCCAGTCATAATGCTGTTGGTTTGCGGTTTGTTTATCAGTGTTTGTTGTTTCTGGCATAGCTTCCTGACCGTCCATTTTCCACAAAAAATACAAAGCCAATAGTCCAATACCACAAAAAAGCTGCAACAATAGTTTCTCGCTGAACAAAACTGGGTCTATATACGACAAAATGGCGATAATTATGCCCGCTGCAATTTGACTTGCACTCCAAACACTGGCGCTAAGGGCTATAGCTTGTGATTGTAGGTGGGCGTGGGTGTTGCGCAGGATATAGGGGACAATAGGAATGTTGCTCAAACTAAACACCACACCCCATACAGCCGTAGAAAGCACAATGGCAAAGCTCCAATGCCGTTCGATAGACCACAAAAGGGCAAAAGAAACGATGGGTAACAGCAAAGTCGTTGCCCACATAATAGGCAAAAGCGGACGGTTGCGAATATACATACCAAAAGGCACAGCAAAAAACACAACAGCCGAATATCGCCACGACATATAGTTGGCAATGTTTGCGTCGGAGTAATTGTTTTTGTGCATATACAGGTTAAGGATAAGAAAAAAGGCACTGTTGATAAGCTGAAGGCAAATTTGGGCTGCAAATAAGTTCCAAATTGCCGAATCTATTTGTGTGTAGGTTTTTATGATGTATTTCATGCTATTAGGATAGGTCTAAAAAAAACGTTATGGGCGTTTGTCAAGTGTCAAAAGGCAGTAACAAATATTGAACAATGATTTGACGCAATATTTTTGTTGGTATATTGCCAAACAAAACCGCCGTAAAAACGCCCAAGGCAGTATTTTACGACGGTTGCTTATTTAGGAGAGTTTCAAAAACTAAATAAAAACAAATGAAAGGCATTGAACACTTGAATAATACCCCACAAAAAAGCGGGTTTATTCTCTGATAGGTGGCAAGCCAATCATGTCTGTATTGGGACGCAACAAATTGAAGTCATCAATATCTATCGTTCCGTCCAAGTTGCAATCGCCTTCCAAATAACCGCTTTGCCCTTGTTGTGCTGCATATACATTGAAGTCTGCATAGTTAATAATACCGTTGGCATTGGTATCGCCAGCTTTCAAGGCATGGATAGTTCCCATGTTTTTGAGTTGTACGCTACCATTTTGCACCACATTGGGATTAGAAAAGTCAAAAGCAGCCGTATTAGGGAAAGTCGTCGTATTGGCACTCACTACGGCTAAATGATTTCGGTGTTTGATGGCAAGGTGATAAGCTGTGCCAGCCGTAATACTCGTGCCAAAATTAACACCCGTACTTCCGTCTGTATCCACCACATCGCCATTGCTCAACAACAGGGCTGCGCGTTGTGCCACAACGATGTTTTTATCGTTCGCATCGCGTACTTCCAGCAACACCCAATCGATAGCGTTTGTGGGTAGGCTTACAACGCTCTCCGTGCCTTCATATATCCAAGGCGCACGAAAAAAAGGCTGTGCCAAAGGCATGCTGACCGTGCTGGCGGTCATCATTGAGCCGTTATATGCCCCTTCTAAGTAGGCTTTGGCAAATATTTCCACGCCGGGCGTTACCACAGCACCTTGCGAAACAGTTATATCAGCAGAAAACGCCGATTTGTCGGCTGCACCCGAAATCAGCACCCAATAAACACCCGCAGGAACACATTCGACAGTCTCAACAGGACTTGAATTGATATTCACACAATTTTGAGCAACAATAGTCGAACTCGTCACGCGTTGTCCGGGTGCCAAAGTGCCATTAATATCCACTTCGGGACACACCACATCGCTCAAAATCGTTACATTCACGTCGCCCGTACCGTTCCAAGCCGTTAGGTCGACACTAATATCGTTACAAGAATAAGGCGCATTAATTTGATAGAAAGCAGTCGTACTATTGTAATCTGCTCCCACACTGCAAGGCGTATTTGACGCATTAAAATAGCCACCATTTTGTGCCGATTTACACAAACAACGGCTAACCGTTTGGGTTTGCGTCGTACCAGCACCACTATACGTCAGTATGCTGGGGTCGCTACACGAAAAACCACTTTGATACGCAGACATTTCGAAGCAAAGCGTACCGCCGCCGCCTTCAAAATCCTCAATTTGCAACCAAATAGTATAATCAGTAGCATCGAGCGTCGTATTTGCAATGACCGGATTAGCCGCATACACATCTTCCAATTGTGTAAGCGTGGGAATAGTGCCAGCAGGCAAGATAAATTGATGATCAACATCAACCAAAGAATCATTGACACAAGTAATTTGCTGAAAAGACAAGTCACCACACACATCGTCTAAGGTTGCCAAAGGAAAAGGACCCGATTTAATCTGTCCTTGAATGGCAATATGCGTTGCAATAGTGGGATTATGCGGAAAATCGGGTAATTGCTTCCATGCCAAGACCACCGAACCGTCATAAGTACCGCCCAACTCCGTATAAGGGTTGTGCAGTTTCAACCAAAAGTCTTTTCTATCCGTTCCATAGCCACAAGAAGTAGCATCGGCAGCGGCGCTCGGCGTAAGATGGTCCATATTCACACACACTTTGCGGCAATTATTGACCGAAGGGATAGCGTCAGTAGCCGTAGAGCAATTATCTCCCGCATTATTGACGTTAATAGTTTGATAATCGGCACAAGTCTGTGCCAATAAAGGTTGTATAACACT
>JAEUUX010000274.1 GCA_016787295.1 Chitinophagales bacterium | reverse complement strand
ATCTTGCGTAGATAACACATAACGCCCATTGCCTTGTAAATTGGCTTGTTTGATAAGTCTGCCTTGTATGTCGGTGATGACCAAAGTGCCACTATGGATATCCCCAAACTGATAGTTTAGGGTGGCTTGGTTGTGGGCGGGATTAGGATAAACAGAAAAACCTCCCATTCCCATTTGCGGCAGCCCCACCGGAAACACCCCAACCACCTGCTCCACCACACTCGTATCGCTACAAACCACAGCCGTCAAACGAACGGTGTAGGTGCCATAAGCAGGAAAAGTGTGGCTAACAAAAGCGGCATTGTCTATTTGCGGAGCGGTGCCGTCGCCAAAGTCCCAGATGAAATGCCCGCCGTCGGTGCTGTCGGGATAGACGAACTGGGAGAGGTTTTGGAAAGAGGCAGTAAGAGCGGCAGTATCCATAGTGGCAGAGAATGCGGCTTGTGGCTCGGTGAGTAGACCCATGCAGTTTAGCTTAAGTATCCAGGCATTAGCTCCTCCGTCTGCAATATTACTTTCGGTGCGACCGCATACTATAATACTGCCATCAGCACCTTCTATGGCATCATAAATATAGTCGTCACCTTCACCACCAAAAATACGCTTCCAGCGCAAGCTACCGTCAGGATTTAGCTTTACTATTTCTCCATCATAATCAAATGGCATAGGAGGATAAATATATTCTCTGTAACCAGCAATAATGTAATTACCATCTGCAGCTACAAAACACCCTCCTGCACTACCATCATAAAAATGATTTGGATTATACCATGCTACAGTCCAATCTGGATAAAGCTTAAGTATCAAACCATGTTTTATATTGTCAGTATCTGTACTTTGACCTATAATTAAAGAACCGCCATCAGGTAATTCAGCCAATTGAATAGCAACATCCCTATCTGAAAAACTGTACAAAGTATCACGAATCACTAGACCATTGGTGTCTAATTGTGCTAATAAAACTTTTCCTACAAAGTTATTAGATTTATACCTACCGATGGCATAATAAGAGAATTGATTTTGAATAGGGTATATTGCTGTAAAAAAGTTTATTCCTGGTTCAGCATATTGGGTATAAACTAATTCTTCTTGTACGTTATTGTTACTATCTATCTTTACCAAGTATGGTTGCATATAATTGTTTAGTGTATGATAACTACCGCCAGCAAAATACCCTCCATCAAAGGTATTGCATAAGGCATAACCTACATTAACGGTAGAGTCTGTGCCGATAAACAAAGAGTCTGTTATTATTCCGTTTTCGGATAGTTGCAGATAATACAGATTACTAGTCGACATAGTATCGTTTATATAACCTGCTACCGTATAACCATTTGCTGTTTTTATAAGTTCTGTGATATTACTTCCTGTATAATAACTGTTAAAGAAGTAATCATTAATTTGGTAGGTATTTCCTACACTATCCAATAACAAAGAGTACGAGTGCCATACGTTGCCATTACTGACGCTGCCTGTTATGATATAACTACCATTTGGACGTTCTAGTATTTTGCTAGCGTTATGCCATTTTTCCCAGCCAATATTTTTTTCAAAATATTTTTGTGCTACTATGCTTTGCATTGTCGTAAATAATAGCAGCCAAACCAAAATATTTTTTATGTTTTGCATAAATTAAGGTTTTAAACAAGTGCCAACAGTATCTGCTGGCACTTATTGGTGAAATGCTATTTGATGACAACTATTTTGCTGCGCTGCGTAGTATTGCCATTTGTTGTTGCGGTGTAGTAATACATACCTGTTTGCCATTGATTGGTATCAATGGTATGTGTATTATTGCCTTGTATGCTAAATGTTTGCACTAAACTGCCTTTGCTATCATAAATACAAACAAGTGTATTTTGCTCTGTCTTAGCTTTGTAAACAAAATTTAGCTGCGTGTTAGCAGGGTTAGGATAAGCACTCAGTAAAGTTGTGTTATTGTCATCGGTTTTAAACACCGTAAAAGCCATACTACCGTCCAAAGTAGGAATTTCTAAAGGAAACTCGTAGCCACGCAATAGGTAGAGCAAGGTTTGGGCTTTGTAGGCGGTGTTGGTGTGGCTATCGCACAACACTAACTTTTCCATAAGCTAAAATTTGGTTTTGAGGATTAATAAACTGATACAGATACACACCCGAAGGCAGGTGGTTAATGGGAACGACAGACTGATTGTTAGGGGTAAAAGATAAAACCTGCCTACCCAGCACATCATACAATATAAAAGTAGCGCTTTGCTCTTGGTTGTGGTTTTGTACTACTAAATGATCCTGCGCGGGGTTGGGATAAACAGAAAAACCTCCCATTCCTATTTGCGGCAGCCCCACCGGAAACACCCCAACCACCTGCTCCACCACACTCGTATCGCTACAAACCACAGCCGTCAAACGAACGGTGTAGGTGCCATAAGCAGGAAAAGTGTGGCTAACAAAAGCGGCATTGTTTATTTGCGGAGCAGTGCCATCGCCAAACTCCCAGATGAAATGCCCGCCGTCGGTGCTGTCGGGATAGACGAACTGGGAGAGGTTTTGGAAGGCTGTTGTGAGAGCGGTGGTGCTTGCGGTGGTGGAGAATGATGCTTCTGGCTCGGTGAGCAAGCCCATGCAGTTGGTTTTGAGGAGGTAGATAGGTACTTGCTGGGTGGCAAAGTCGTAGGTGCGACCCACCACCATAAAACCACCATCAGGTGCGGCAGTCATGCCCCAAGCGTAATCATCACGACCATCTACGCCATAGTGCCGCTTCCACAGCAACACCCCCGACGAAGACACTTTGCTAATCTCCACCTGAACCCCATCGCTCACTTCGGGATACAATACAGTCGCACAGCCCGTTGTGACGAAGCTGCCGTCGGAAGGCATATAAAGCAGTTCGCGAGGACCGCAATCGTTTAGAACTTCGATGTTCACCCACATAGTATCTTTGTTGTTATTTAAACGCATTAAAATACCAGTTCTAAGCTCTCCCTCACTTTGAGCACCAATTAATATGCCTCCATCATTTAATGCAATAAGTTTCATTCCACCACAATAACTTTGATTATTTGGACTATAAGGATCAATATTGTAATTCCAGTCTTGCACAACACTTCCATTATTAATATCTATCCTAGCTAGTAAAATTTTCGCTATTTCATCCTCAACTAAAATATTAACACCACAAGCATAATACTCCCCCGAAGTACTACGTACAACGTCCCAAAATAGATGGTTTGTTGTTGATGGGTAGTCTGTAATAATTTTCTCCCATTGTTTGGTACCGTTGTAGGAGAATTTTATTAAATAAGGTTTATACCGTCCTACATTATTGACAATAACACGCCCAACAGCTAAATAACCACCATCTTCGGGAGTGCGAACCATTTGTTCAACAACTTTGTAGTTGATCGTATCTACTGCTTCGTGTGCATACAATATATTGCCCAAAGAATCTACTTGTAAAAAAACAGGATAGCCAGGCAAAGAACCATAATTGTCGGGGTCTTTGGTTACTAATATGCCATAACCTAATTCGTTGGGCAGTATATCAGTAGCGGCATAGTTAGTATGTTCTTCTCGAAAAAATACAGTATCTATCACTGTCCCCTTTGAGTCCGTAAACAATAAACCTGAATGATAAAAATCGTCTGTATCCATGCGAGGATGAATCAAAACGGTATATAATGTATCATTAACATTGATTACTTGCGCTGCTTCTTGAAATGCAAAATCACCTTGCAATAAAATACTTTTTTGGTAATACTGTCCATAAACAAGCAAACTGTCTAAACAGCCCAACAGCACAAAAAGAATGATGTTGTTCATAGTATTTAGTTTTAAAATGCTCCCTCTATTATCAATTTAGGATATAAAGGGAGCATTCATGGTGAATAATTATTTAAGCAAAACTATTTTGTGCTGTTGAATGACTTGCTTGTTCGACTTAATAGTATAGTAGTAAATGCCACTTGGCAAGTCGGCTATTTGCAATAAGTTGCTACCAATTGCAAGTGATCGTTCCAAACATTTTTTACCATCTATGGCATAAAGCGTAAAGTAAGCACCATCGTAGGTTGGTAAAACTTCGACCTGAACAAAATCTTTTGCAGGATTTGGATACACCTTAATAGGCATTGCGGCAGTGGCATTATAATAAATCCCCACTGGAAACACCCCAACCTCCTGCTCCACCACACTCGTATCGCTACAAACCACAGCCGTCAAACGAACGGTGTAGGTGCCATAAGCAGGAAAAGTGTGGCTAACAAAAGCGGCATTGTCTATTTGCGGA
>JAEUUX010000231.1 GCA_016787295.1 Chitinophagales bacterium | reverse complement strand
TCCTGCTTATGGCACCTACACCGTTCGTTTGACGGCTGTGGTTTGTAGCGATACGAGTGTGGTGGAGCAGGAGGTTGGGGTGTTTCCGGTGGGGCTGCCGCAAATGGAAATGGGAGGTTTTTCTGTTTATCCCAACCCCGCGCAGGATCATTTAGTAGTACAAAACCACAACCAAGAGCAAAGCGCTACTTTTATATTGTATGATGTGCTGGGTAGGCAGGTTTTGTCTGTTATCTCCCATAATCAGTCTATTGTTTCTGTTGAACACCTGCCTTCGGGTGTTTATCTGTATCAATTTCTTAATCCTCAAAACCAAATGTTGACTTATGGAAAAGTTAGTGTTGTGCATTAAAATCATGCTTTGCGGTCTATAAGGTGTCAAAAAGCCCATAAAAGTCGTACCTTTGCTGCTCAAAAAAGCAAATATGACACAAAAAGACCACAGCCCTAACTATCCAATCAGTATGGGATTTCAATATGGTTCTGTCGGAGGCATATTGTTGGCTATAGTATATGGCATCATCAACCAACAACACATAGCTATTGCCGCCAACACTTGGGCAATTGTTATACCACTCACTTTGTTGCTATTGATGCTCGTCATGGGCATTATGTTGCGCAGCCGCTATACCGTTATCACCTTTGGAGACATGCTAAAAGGCACATTTACCACCAGCATCGTCGCCGTGACAGTCTATGTATTGCTCATCATGCTAGGCAATGCTTTGCTCCCCAATTTCTTAGACACCTACCGAACGTGGTATATTGACAACAATATCACCGCCCTGCAAATGTCGGGCATGGCACAAACCGATATTGACCAAGCGGTCATAGACATCAAAAACAATTTCCAACTCACCACCATCGACCTCCTAAAACTCATGTTGCGCATGTACTTTCTGGGTTTTGTGTTGGCGGCATTGTTGAGTTTGGTGTTGTATAAGGTCAAATTGGGACAGTTGAAGGAGGCAGCAGTGGGAGATACACAATAATGACATAAAAACAAATACACCGTTTTTAACACAAAAAAAACGTGCTTATCTTCCTGCAAGAAGATAAGCACGTTTTGCATAGATAAAAGAAAAACGCGATTTTTGATACAATATGAACCTAATAGAATTGTAGGTACGTAAACTAACAAAAGCATAGCCACCCATGAAGCTATGCTTTGTAAAACTAAAAAAAGGTGGAGAATACCAGATTCGAACTGGTGGCCTCTTGCATGCCATGCAAGCGCTCTAGCCAACTGAGCTAATCCCCCATAACATTATTTTCGTTGCAAAGGTACATCTTTTTTTTGGTTTTTTGTCAAGAATCATACTTTTTTTTCAATTTTTTTTTTATTGCTATTTTGTATGCCCAAAAAGTGCGACATTTGCGGCTTTGTTAGCGACCATAAACCCCCGATATTATGATAAATTTTTCTCAAGTCCTATTCAAAGGCTTAGGCGTGCATCGTGTTGGCAACAAACATCGCGACGAAGGTATTTTGCTTGCCGACCATTTATATACAATCAACGATGATAAGTTGCAGGGTATTTTGTTTGACTATTTTTTTACACCCTTTAACAATGATGAATTTTATGCGTTTCGGCACGATACCGACCTTTCGCTCAACGAAATCTATCGCTATGCCCAAGCTATCTTTGCAGACAAAAATAGTTTGTTAGACCAGTCAAGCAATATTGCCAAACACCTCTATGGTCAATCGACACACCCCAAAGTGAGTGGTGGCGAACTCTATGTAGCTTATTTTACGGATTGTCTTTTAGATGATGAGATAGTCGAGGCTATTGGTATTTTTAAATCTGAAAGCAAAGACACCTACCTCAAACCGATGGAACGCAACAATGAGCTGATTATTAGCTATGAAGTGGGTATTAATGTCAAAAAATTGGACAAAGGTTGTTTGATTTTCAACACACTCGAGCAGGAGGGCTACCGTATGTTGGTAGTTGATAAACAAAATCGTGGCGGCGGCGATGCACAGTATTGGTTAGACAATTTTTTGTGTGCCGAACGCGTCCATGACCGTGCTTTTGTGACCCAAAACTATATTGAATTGTGTCGAGCTTTTTGTGACGACATTAGCGAGACGCTCGAAGGCAAGAAAGAGGAAGTTTTGTTTATGAACAAAGCCCTCAACTATTTTAGCGGACATAAGAGTTTTGATTTAGACGAATTTGCAGATGAAGTTATCGAAGATGGCAGCCGCATTGTGGAGTTCAAAAAGTTTAAAGAACAATTTGAAGAAGAAACAGGTTTGCTTAACGATGATAGTTTCAAGATTTCGCCCTCGGCTGTTCGCCAGATGAAGCGCAAATTCAAAAACCTTATCCGATTGGACTCAGGCATAGACATCAAGTTGAGCGGTTCCGATGCCGAGCCTTTTATCAGACGCGGTTATGACGAAGACCGAAAACTGAACTACTATACTATTTATTTTGAGAACGAAGAATAAGTTTTGGGTCCCGCCCGCTAATACAAAAAACATCGCCCTATTGTCAGTTATGCGACAATAGGGCGATGTTTTGTATGAATAACTGACATTACGCAGTGAAAAAATTAGGAACTATGAAAAAAAATACATGTTGCCATTTTTGAGAAAATTGGGCTTAAACCCTTATATAAATCATAAAATCGTATGCTATGATTTATAGCAAAAAGGATAGAGTTTAGCT
>JAEUUX010000221.1 GCA_016787295.1 Chitinophagales bacterium | reverse complement strand
AAACAGATAGCGTCCGTCGCAGACAAAGCCCAACTCTTGCCAATCGACTTCGTTGAGCAGGTGACACAATTCGGTGATGTCGGCTTGTGGGTTGTGCGGAAACAATGCCAACACAGACCCGTCATAATTTTTGCAATGATGGGTGAAAAAAGGGCGAGTATTGCGGGTTTTGGCATTGACATATATCCTCTCTTGTTCCGAAATATGGTGTAGTCTGCCCCATTGCCACCAATTTGTTTCGTCAAAAAACCTTATACGGCGGTTCATCAATTGTTCTTTGTAGACCTGTAGATATGGAATATTGATATTGAAAATCATGCGCTTGGTATTGCCTGTTTTGGCGGTTGTAGAACACACAAAATCGGCATTACCTAAATCATCTTGAGCAAATATCGTGTCGCAACCACTCACAGCACCCACTTTGACCCTAAAAATATCGTTAAACAACAAAGAATAACTTTGCTTGGCGAATAACAATTGTCCGTTGATATGCGAAAAAATTTGTGTATTATTGGTAATTCGGCTAAAATTGCCTTTCTCGAAGCGAAATATAATGCAATTGGGGCTAAAACCTTGAAAAATTTTTTTATCGCCCAAGTCTATGACATCGGTTATAGTGCCTTGTTCATACAAAAAAGCATTGAGCCGAATGCTTGAGGTGGCTTTTAAGAAATCGCGCGGCGTAATGAAAATCAACTCGCCCGAATCGGTGAGATGCTGCA
Source organism: Chitinophagales bacterium (assembly GCA_016787295.1). GTDB lineage: Bacteria > Bacteroidota > Bacteroidia > Chitinophagales > UBA2359 > JAEUUX01. Next base: position 8,544 of record JAEUUX010000221.1, on the reverse strand, counting down.
CGCATTTTTCGATAAAAAACAAATACAAATTGCTTCTTTCGTCAAACAGTTGGCTATGCAGTTTGCTTTTAGTGCTGGGCAGGATGTCTTGATAGCGAACGTAGGGTGGATTACCAATAATGGTTTCAAATTTTTCGTTTACAGGATAGTCGAAAAAGTCCATGTTGATAGCATTCGGGCTACAATGGCGCGGGTCAATTTCGATACCAATGCAATTGGGAATACACTGCACAAAAGCACCATCACCACTGGATGGTTCTAAGACGCGCCCTGCATTTTTGCGAAGCCCCAGCATGGTAGTTACGATTTCGGGCGGTGTAAAAACTTGACCGTAGTGTGCTACATTATACATATTGAGGAAAATAGTTTGCAAAATTTCTATAAATACTAGCTCTTAACGATATAGATTCTCCTAATTTTGATAAAATAATATCTTTTGCTTCAGCGAATGTTCGTGTTTGATATTGGCGATTACTATCCCATTTACATTGAAAAGGCAGATTATTGCCATTAGGCTGTAATGTCTGAAGACCTTTTAGTGCATTGGCGAATACATCTGTTGGCATACGTTTATTAAACACTAAAAAATAGTAATCTTTACTTTGATATGTTCCTATATTTGCATGGAGCTTCTGAAAAAAATCTTCCCAAGCAATTTCATTAGCAAAATCGGGTAAAATTCCAGTTAAAGCATAGTATATACCTAACTTGCAATTCAAATTGTCTGCATGTGTTGTGTCTGTTATTTTGATATTAATAGGATAAAATTCCCCTTGGTCTACTATGGAAAAATCGTACCATGCACGCTTTGGTGGAACTTCTATAGAAAAATTTTGTTTTATCTCTTTAATCAATTCTTCCTCATTGAAAGCTGCATTAACTCTACCATCATCAAATCTCTGAGTTAAAACAAGATTACGGTCAGCTATATAAGAACAGATGCTTGATATTATTTTAGGTATGCCCATTTTGTTAGTATAATTTTTATTAAGATAAAAGAAATAATTAGTTCAGTCATTTTTATTTGTGGTGTCCTGAAAGAGTTAGTTATGTTTAAAGCAATGATATTTTACAAGATATTTGTTACAGTATTGCTCCAATAGTCACTAAAAAAAAGACACCTACAACGCGGGTTTGGGGTGTCTTTTTTTGGGGAGTTTATACATCAATTTTAGCATATTTAGCATGGCTTTCGATGAATTCGCGGCGTGGCGGCACATCGTCACCCATCAGCATAGCAAAAATACGGTCAGCTTCGGCGGCGCTATCTATGGTCACTTGACGGAGGGTGCGCACTTGCGGATCCATGGTTGTTTCCCACAATTGCTCGGCATTCATCTCGCCCAAACCTTTGTAACGCTGTATGTCGACTTTGGAAGTATCGCCACTTTCGCCCGCAAAACGTCGAACGGCTGCCTCACGGTCTTCTTCGTTCCAACAATATTGGAATTGTTTGCCGCGTTTGACCAAATATAATGGCGGTGCAGCCACATAAATGCAACCTGATTCAATGAGGGCTTTCATTTGACGGAAAAAGAATGTCAAAATTAGGGTAACAATGTGGCTACCATCTACATCGGCATCGCACATAATAACCACTTTTTTGTAGCGCAATTTGTCGGTATTGAGTTCTTTGTTTTCGTTGTGGAACACACCCAAAGCCTGAAAGATATTTTTTATTTCTTCGTTGTCATAGATTTTGTGTTCCATAGCTTTTTCGACGTTCAGGATTTTTCCGCGCAAAGGCAAGATAGCTTGAAATTCGCGGTTGCGTCCTTGTTTGGCTGTGCCACCTGCCGAGTCTCCTTCCACCAAAAACAATTCGGATAGTTCGGGGTCTTTGCTCGAACAGTCTGCCAACTTGCCGGGCAATCCGCTACCACCCAAAGCGTTTTTGCGTTGCACCATTTCGCGTGCTTTTCGGGCGGCGTGTCGAGCGCTGGCGGCGAGGCACACCTTTTCGATGATGATTTTTGCTTCTTTGGGGTTTTCTTCCAAAAAATTGTTCAGTGCTTCGCCGACGATGGTGTCCACAACACCCAAGACTTCGGAGTTGCCGAGTTTGGTTTTGGTTTGTCCTTCAAATTGTGGTTCGGGAACTTTGATAGACACAAGGGCGGTGAGTCCTTCGCGAAAATCGTCACCAGTTACTTCCACTTTCATTTTGGTGAACATATTATTTTTGTCGCCATACGATTTGAAAGTACGGGTAAGGGCGCGGCGAAAACCAGCAACGTGTGTTCCACCTTCTATAGTATTAATATTGTTGACGTAGGAATGCACATTTTCGTTGAAAGTGGTGTTGTATTGAAAAGCCACTTCCACTTGAATCATATCGCGCTCTTTTTCCATATACACCGTATTGGTGATGGCTTGGCGCGTAGAGTCCAAATAGGCAACAAATTCGGTTAGTCCGCCTTCGGAATAAAATTCATCGAACAAAAATTCGCCGTTGTCTTGTTGTTCGCGCTGGTCGGTGAGGGTGATTCTGATGCCACGATTGAGGTAGCTCAATTCACGCAAACGTGCTGCAAGGGTATCATAGTTGTACTTGGTGACTGTAAAAATTTCGGCATCAGGTTTAAACGTCACTGTTGTGCCACGACGATCACTTTTGCCGATTTCTTTGACAGCATATAGTGGCTTGCCTTGTGAATACTCCTGAACATAGAGATGTCCGTCGCGCTCTACTTCGGCTTTGAGGAGAATCGAAAGGGCATTGACACACGAAACGCCAACACCATGCAGACCTCCCGATACTTTGTAGCTGTCTTTGTCAAACTTGCCTCCTGCGTGCAACACGGTCATAACAACTTCGAGTGCCGAGCGTTTTTCTTTGAGGTGCATTGCCACAGGAATACCACGACCGTCGTCGCGCACTGTGACAGAGTTGTCGGGATTGATGGTGACTTCTATGTTTTTGCAATATCCTGCTAAGGCTTCATCAATAGAGTTGTCGACTACTTCATATACAAGGTGGTGTAGCCCTTTAAATCCTATGTCACCAATATACATGGCGGGACGCTTGCGAACGGCTTCTAAACCTTCTAAGACCTGTATACTATCGGCTCCGTAATTTGATTCCATTGGTTTTTATTACTTGTTTTTTTAGGAATTTTTGTAAAAAATACGATAAAAAAGCGATGTTGGTGACTGAATGTGGTGGGTGTGAATTGGACTACAAAGGTAAGGTTTTTTGTTGGATTTTTTGTCAAAAGTAGGTATTTTTTTTGTTGTTGTGAAAAAAGTTAACTATTTCCACCGAATTGAAAATACTTTTCGGATTCTATAACAGCAGATATTACGCAATCGAGTGCAGTATAGAATAGTAACAAGTATTGTTATTCGAAATACTGTTATTGTAAGTGACAAATGGCGATTTTGATAACAACATTAAAAGAGCGTATTTTCCTTATTGTTCTTAACTACCTCTTTGTGTTTGATACATCAAATGTCTTAAAAAAACATCAGATGTCTATAGTACCAACAAACAAGTAAAAGATGGAACGGAATGGCGCAAAGGTAAAAAAAAGGGGTGTAGACCTGTTTTTTTGTGGGCAAAAGCACAAAAAAAACTTTTACCCATAAATGAAGCAGGTAAAAGGTGGGGGATACAGAAGAGATATAAAATTATCCTTGTAGTATTCTATTTTGCTTAAATAGTCCGATAATAATACATTGATTTTTTGGGCGTTTCCCTGCGGGTCGGGCTGCTACGGGCTTCGCTAACGCTGCGGTGCTTCGCAAGCTACGCACTGGCTAACGCCACCCTACGCATCCCTAACGCGCTTCGCCATTCGAACAAAAATATCCTCATTTTTTACAGCAAAAACAGCTTTCTTTCGACAAAATAGATAAAATAGAACAGTAGATACTTTATTTTAGTGTCGTTATCAAATTTAGCTGGTTTGCTCACCCTGCAACAAAAACAAAAAAGGCATTCCTTTTCCGAGTGGATTCGGTGGTCTTTGCTTAATTTTGTGGTAGCAAACAAATTCGCAAGTATTTTGCCTGCTTTATCCGATTAGCTACCACAAATGTAGGCAATCGTTTAGGCAGTTTATCGTTCTTGCCCGCTTATTCGCCCATCCCGATGCCTCAACGACCCAAATAGTGCTATTTCAGATGTAGAAGATAACATAAGCATAGGTGTGTGTTTTATAATTCCTTCGTGGTTTGTCCAAATAGCATGTTTTCAAAACAGCGGTGCATAACGTGAGCAAAAAATTAAGGCAGCAACGATACTGCATCAGCTACAACGCTAAAAGTATCGGTGCTGCCTCGTAAAAAGACATTTTTACATTTCTTACTCAAGATTAGGTAACAACCATTTTTGCATAATACTGGTAGGAAGATTCTTTCTTTGCGCCAAATTTTCGACTTGTTCCATTGTTATTTTGCCGACACCAAAATAGGTGCTTTGGGGATGAGCAAAATAGTAGCCGCTGACCGCCGCTGCTGGATACATCGCATAATTTTCGGTGAGCGAAATACCTGTATTCTTTTCTACCTGTAGAAGGTCAAAAATGGTGCGTTTTTCGGTATGATCGGGGCAGGCAGGATAGCCCGGTGCAGGACGAATGCCGCTATATTTTTCGTCAATCAGTTGTTGGTTAGTGAAAGTGTCGGTTTCGTAAGCCCACAACACTTGGCGGACAACTTGGTGCATATATTCGGCGAGGGCTTCGGCGAGGCGGTCGGCAAGGGCTTTGAGCAATATGGCTTTGTAGTCGTCATGTTGTTCTTGGAAACGCTCGACGTGTGGCTCTATGCCAATGCCTGCTGTAACAGCAAATGCCCCAATATAGTCTTGCAAACCCGCCTCTTGAGGTGCAATAAAATCGGCAAGACTTCTGTTGGGCAGGTTTTGAGCTTTGGTATTTTGCTGCCTCAAGAAGTGAAAATGGGTAGTTTCGGTATCGTTGATTTGCACCGCCACAGTATCGTTGCCAATATTGTTGGCTTTGAAAATACCGACTACGGCTTTGGTCGTAAGCCAATTTTCGGCGATGATTTGGTCGAGCATTTCTTGAGCATCGGCGAAAAGTTGGATAGCTTGTGTGCCTACCACTGCGTCGGTCAAAATATCGGGATATTTACCTGCCAACTGCCAAGTACTGAAAAATGGTGTCCAATCTATATAGGGACGGAGGGTTTCTACAGGAACCGTATAGTTTTTTGTTCCTACAAATTTTGGAACGATAGGTGGTTGTTCTTGCCAGTCGATTTGGAGGGCGTTGCTGCGGGCTTCGTCCAACGAAAGCAGGTTTTTGTGTTGTTTTTTGTTGAGGTGGCGGTCGCGCAAAACCTGATATTGTTGTTCAGTATCGGCAAGAAGTTGTTGTTTTTTGTCGGGATTAAGCAATTGGCTCACCACAGGCACGCTTTTACTCGCATCAAGGACGTGTATAACGGGTGCTTGGTATTGTGGTGCAATTTTGACAGCAGTGTGGGTTTGGCTCGTGGTAGCTCCGCCAATGAGCAAGGGGATATTGAGTTGGCGCTCTTGTAGTTCGGCAGCAACGTCGATCATCTCATCGAGCGAAGGCGTAATCAAACCGCTTAGACCAATGATGTCAACTTGGTGGCGAATGGCTTCGCTGATAATTTTTTCGGTAGGACACATCACTCCCAAATCTATGACCTGATAGTTGTTACATGCCAACACCACGCCGACAATATTTTTGCCAATGTCATGCACATCACCTTTGACGGTGGCAAGTAGAATTTTGCCTGCTCCTCGCGTTTGCTCTGTTTTTTGTGCTTCTAAGTAGGGTTGCAGATAAGCTACGGCTTTTTTCATGACGCGTGCGCTTTTGACCACTTGTGGCAAAAACATTTTGCCCGCGCCAAACAAATCTCCCACAATATTCATACCGTCCATGAGCGGTCCTTCGATGACACGCAAAGGTGTTTGTAGCTTTTGATAGGCTTCTTCGGTATCTTGGTCAATGTAGTCGGTAATTCCTTTGACAAGGGCATGTGCCAGTCTTTTTTCGACAGCTTCGTTGCGCCACGCTTCGACGGCGGCTTGTTGTTTGTTAGTAGGCTGTTTGAGTTGTTGCGCAAAGTCGGTGAGGCGTTCTGTTGCATCGGGACGGCGGTTGAGAATCACATCTTCGACCAGTTCGCGCAAGTTAGGTTCTATTTCTTCATACACCTCAATCATGCCCGCATTGACAATACCCATATCCATGCCCGCTTGAATGGCGTGATATAGAAAAACAGAGTGCATTGCCTCACGGACTTGGTCGTTGCCACGAAAAGCAAAAGAAATATTGCTCACTCCACCACTTACACTCACCAAAGGCAATAATTGTTTGAGGCGACGTGTGGCGTTAATGAAATCTAAGGCGTAGTTGTTGTGTTGCTCTATGCCTGTGGCAACTGCAAAAATGTTGAGGTCAAAAATGATGTCTTGTGGCGGAAAATGCACAATTCGGGTCAAAATATCATAGCTTCGTAGGGCTATTTCCACTTTTCGGTCTTCGGTATCAGCTTGCCCTTGTTCGTCAAAAGCCATTGTGATAACAGCAGCGCCATATTGACGTATTTTTTTGGCTTGTTGAATGAAGGTTGCTTCACCTTCTTTGAGCGAAATGGAATTGACAATGCCTTTGCCCTGCAAACACTGTAGTCCTGCTTCGATAACATTCCATTTGGAGGAATCTATCATAATCGGGATACGAGCAATATCGGGTTCCGATGCGATGAGGTTGAGAAAATGTGTCATGGCGGCTTGGGAGTCGAGCATGGCTTCGTCCATGTTGACATCGAGGATTTGTGCGCCATTTTCTACTTGTTGTCGTGCCACCGAAAGAGCCTCTTCAAAGTTGCCTTCCAAGATGAGTTTAGCAAATCGGCGGCTACCAGTAACATTGGTGCGTTCGCCAATATTGACGAAATTGGTTTGGGGAGTTAGCGTAAAAGCTTCGAGACCGCTCAAACGTAGGTGCGGCTGGATCGACGGGTTGTTGATCATTTTGTTTGCTTATTAGTTTGTGAATAAATTAATTGCCACAAGTCAAACAATAAGTAAATCCACTCGTGGCTGAATAATTGGGTGCAAAGGTAGTACTTTTTGGGCGAAAGTAGGAGGTAGTAATTCGTTTTTGGTCGATAGACAAAGTTTATTGACAAATCAATTGGGCTATAGCAAATCAACTTGCTCTATTTTTGTTGCCCAATAGCCTTCATCGGCGCCATTTTTGTCATAAAACTATCATTATTTCATCAAGTAACATAGCCAAAATTGTCGTTGTTATTGAAATCCTAATCCGATTTTATGCACAAAGCATAAAAAAAACAGTCATCTGTGGTAGCTTTTATGCTAATTTTCTATGGTCAAGAATTGAAGAAAAGAAGAACTTTTTTTAGCATTTATCGTAATAGGAGTAGTAGGTATTAATTCCTCTTAAAAAAAAGTCCCTTAAAAAAAAGACTTTTCCGATGTAAAACGCTGATAATCAGTTAGTTACAAAGACAAAAAACATTAACTTAAAAATATTACAAAACTATGACTTTGGAGCTATTTTGCTATTATTTTTAAGCTATTCAAACAACAAAGCTAGATAGCATAACAAGCAAGCATGTTTTTTGTGCGTATTTTTAGGTGGCAAAAAATTTGGTAATTCCAAGCATTTGTCATAATTTTGTAACGCAAAAGATACGGAATGCCAACGAAAAAGTTTCAAAAATAGTTTTATTTTTTTAATTTTCAAAATGCCATTCTATTCAATAAATGGTTTGCAAAACAGTATTCATATTTAAAAAACAGTTAAACATGGATTTTCAAAATTTTCAACAATTTTCATTAGACTGCGACCAACAAGCAACTATAATTGGTGGAACAAAACTAACTTTCCCAGCCATAAGCCTTCCAGCACAAGTCGCAACAATTGTACACAGTGCTGCCACAAATGCTCCCGCTCTTTTTTTCCCAATTATAGAAGAACCACCACTTCCACCTATCATTGATTAACTGAATTCACTTGTCAATATTAACTTATTTTACTTTATTTTTCCTTAATCATTTAAATTTTCATTCCCATGAATTTCCAAAATTTCAACGCATTTGCGTTAAACCAAGACCAACAAAATAGCGTAATCGGTGGTGCTAAATTAGTAAGCGCACCTGTTGTTACCCTTCCAGTAGAATCTGGTACAGTTGTACTTCCTGCTGTTACTTTGCCCGTGATTGACACAACTACTTTGGGTACACCTATCGTAACTGAACCAGTTATTACGCGCCCTACCCGCTAATCAGCAAAGCCGAAACTTCGTAAAGCCTTGATAATCAGGGCTTTACAAAGTTTTAAATGGCGAATATCATTGCCTTGAAAAAACCGCTTTTGTATATAAAACCTCTTTTTTACTTTATTTTTCCTTAATCATTTAAATTTCCATTCCCATGAATTTCCAAAATTTCAACGCATTTGCGTTAAACCAAGACCAACAAAATAGCGTAATCGGTGGTGCTAAATTAGTAAGCGCACCTCCTGCTATCCTTCCAGTAGAATCTGGTACAGTTGTACTTCCTGCTGT
>JAEUUX010000147.1 GCA_016787295.1 Chitinophagales bacterium | reverse complement strand
CCTTTGCCATACAATTATTTTTAATCGGTTATTGTCTAGTGCAAAGGTACAACTTTCAACTCATATAGGCAAGAATAAACGGTATTTATACGCTTTGACCCAAACTAAGTTTATACCCGACAGTATTAAATTGAAGAACTAGTAGCATAAAAATGGCAATTATGTATTGCAAAATTGCGACATTTGCCGTAGCTTTGTACCCAAGTTCGTTATCTATTACATTTTCAAGGAGCAACAAGTATTCTTAACAAAAACAACACATTTCCATGAAAAAAAAGTTTGCGACATTGTCCAACAAATATACTTTGTTGGCAGTGATTTGTTATTTATTGACCACTGTATTACAGGCACAAAATTCCTCTCCTTTTAACATCGCCCTCGAACCAATGAATATAGACCAACTCGGTGGCATTCAATCTTATGCTGTTGGACAAAGTAATGGCAAATGGCTAATTGTGGGCGGAAGGCTCGACGGTTTACATAGACGACAACCATGGGCAGCATTTGACATAGATAGTCATAATACCCAATTTATTGTAGTTGACCCAGTGGTTCAACAAAAATGGACGGCTCCTCTCACAACACTTCCTACTAACCTACAAGAACAATTAAGTTCGACCAATATGGAATTTTACCAGTCGGGTGACTATTTATATTGTGTAGGCGGTTATGGCTACAGTGCTACCATAGGAGACCATACCACCTATCCATACTTAACTGCCATTAAAGTATCTGATGTTATCAATGCCATTATTGCCAACACCGATTTCGCCAACTATGTTAGGCAAATAGAAGATTCTAATTTTCAGGTAACAGGCGGAAAGTTAAAAAAAATCAATGATGTGTATCATTTATTAGGAGGACAAAAATTTATAGGCAGATACAATCCTATGGGACCCGACCATGGTTCTGGTTTTGTTCAGGAGTATACCAATGCTGTGCGAAGATTCACCCTTAGCGATAACGGCACGACCATCACCATTAACCACTTACCCGCTTTTGTTGATGCCGAAAATCTACACAGAAGAGATTACAATGCCGAACCCCAAATTTTGCCCAATGGCGAAGAAGGCATTACTATGTTTTCAGGCGTTTTTCAGCCGACCATCGATTTACCATATTTAAATGCTGTTACGCTTGATAGCGATACTTATACGGTAGAACCCGATTTTCAGCAATACTATAACCACTATCATTGTGCTACTTTGCCGCTATACTCCGCCGCAAACAACGAAATGCATACCGTTTTTTTCGGAGGTATCGCCCAATACTACGACGGTTTGGGCGTTTTAGTACAAGACAACAATGTGCCTTTTGTCAAAACAATCGCTCGTGTGACGCGCAATGTCAATGGTATGCTGGCAGAATATAAACTACCTATTGAAATGCCCGCTTTATTAGGAGCAGGTTCAGAATTGATACTTAATCCCGACATTTCCCACTATAACAATGATGTTGTTAATCTCGACCAAGTACTAACAGCACATTCCACCTTAGTGGGTTATATCTTTGGCGGCATAAGCAGCACCGCAAGTAATATATTTTGGTCAAATGATGGTACACAAAGCAGTACTAATAGCCAAATTTTTAAGGTTTATCTGACACAAGGCGATGCTTTATCCATACACGACTTGAACGAACAAGGCATAGGGACGTTAAAAATGGTGGTATATCCTAATCCTAATGATGGAGAAGTAGTTGTCAAATATTATTTAAAAAATACCAAAGATGTTAAACTAAGTCTTGTTGACCTAAATGGCAAAGTGTTGGAAAAAACTATGCTCAAAAGACAACAAATAGGCACAAACCTTCATTTGTTAAAAATACCAGACTTGAACAAAGGCGATACTTATCTACTCACCATTGAGACACCTTACGAAAAAGCTACTCAAAAAATAATCTTACAACGATAGACCCAATAGGCTACAACACAATTAAAACTCATGTTACGTACTTCGTTCAAAAAATACAGCCTAAATTAACGACCATTTGTCAGCTTGCGAAGTGCTATTGTCGTAAACGATAAATAGTGATTTTTCTTTTTTGCTCACCCAAACAGCAACAAAAAAGAGTGTTCTTTTTTCGAGTGGATTCGTCCGACGTGCTGTGGTCTTTGCTTAATTTTGTGGTAGTGTTCTATTTTATCTATTTTGTCGGAAGAAATCTGTTTTTGGCATAAAAAAATAACGATATTTTTGTTTGAATGGCGAAGCGCGTTAGGGATGCGGAGGGTGCGTTAGCCAGTGCGGAGAGCAACGCAGCACCAAGCGTAGCGAAGCCCGTAGCAGCCCGACCCGCAGGGAAACGCCCAAATAAATCAATGTATTATTATCGGACTATTTTAAGCAAAATGGAACAGTAGCAAACAAATTGGTAAGTATTTTGTTTGTTTTATGGCATTAGCTACCACAAAATGTAGGGAATTGTTGGGGCAATTTATCATTCTTTGCCTGTTTTTCGTAACTTTGGTGCCTCAACGACCGGACTACAGCACTATTTCGGACAGCGAAAATAGGGTAAGTACTGGGTATGTTTTTTATATTTGCTATTGTTTGTCAAAATTAAGCCATTGAAGAACAGCAAGTGGGTAATATGAGTTACTATTTTACGGCATCGAGTGCATAACCTCTGTCGTTAAAAAATCCGAAAAGTATTTTCAATTCAGTATAGCCGGATTTGCTCACTCTACAAAACAAAAGCAAAAAAGATGTTTTTCTTTCGATAATTTTTCACAATTCTTGTTAAATTAGCAAAAAGTAAGCTACCTTTGCAGGGCAATTTTGAAATTTACCAAAAACCATCATAGTTTGGGAACTTTTTGGTAGGGCTTTTTGTTTACTATCTATAACAAAAATCGTTTTCTATGAAAACCCCAAAAAATCAACGTTCCAAAAAAGTCCGTACCTTGGGACGTTCACACAATGGCACGCTTTTTTTAGCACTTTCGAGTTTACTCGCCCTCAACCTTGGTGCTTGTTCTGATGGCAACTACGACCAAACTCAACAAGCACAGCAACAACAATTAGTGCGACAAGAACAATATTCCAAAGGCGTTATTACTCACATCAAAGAAGTGGCAGACGGAGAGTTTAAAATTGTGGACGAAACCACGATTGAGAATCCCAATGATTCGCGCGTCATTATCGAAAACAAAGATGGCAAGATAGATACCCTCAACTTAGAGCAGGCGAAAACCATCGTCATGAAATCTGATAACTACAACAGCTATCACAGTCCTTCTAACAGCATGTTATCTACCGTTTTGTGGTGGAGTTTTATGGGTAATATGATGGGGCGCAGTTTTTCTGCTCCTGCCTATCCTGCTATGTATGTCAACAATGATGCTTACCGTCGTACAACAGGCACTGTTTATCCTGCTTTTGAAAAATCGCGTACAGTAACCTATACGCCTTCTGCTCGTGGCGGAAGTTCTACTTATAGCCCCAATGGTAGTTCGTCTTCATCAAGCCCAAGTAATTCGCGAAGTGGCTTTTTCAGAAGTTCGCGCTCATCAAGTGGTGGTTAATCTGTATTAGCAATTATAGCATTTTATTTTCGTAGCGTAAGGAAGTCAGCGTTTTTGTTTCTTACTTGTTCTTCAAGTTAGTACTGTCAGGTGTAACAGTACATTTGTTTGTTTCACCGTAGAATGGGGGCTAAACCCTATTGTACGGAGAAGCGCTACTCGACAAGATTAAACAGAAAGACTACTTTACGCTACTATCACCATTTAGCTTCCTGTCTTCTTGTGACAAAAATCAATTGGACAAAAGTATTTAGCACCAACCAAAGCTACCTTGCCGAAATTATAGGGGGTGTGTTGACCGAAAATGAAATCCCTCATACAATTATCAACAAGCAAATTTCGGGTTATGGGTTGGGCGAGATAGAAATTTATGTCCCCGAAACAGAGGCATTACAAGCCTATTACTTAGTCAATCTTAATAATTCATGAATACGTTGCTACAGCGCAGCATAACTGCGGTGTTTTTTGTGGCGGTTATGTTGTTGGGTATTTATGCACATCAATATAGTATGCTACTATTATTTGGAGTGGTGTGTGTGGGTGGGATATGGGAATACCAAACATTGGTACAAAATTTCAATTTCCATAAACACCCCAAACCTCAAAATGACCATTATTGGCAAGCGCTATTGGGAACAACCATCTATTTTGTCCTAAGTATGGTACTTTTGCAATGGTTGGCTGTGTGGTATTTGGCTATCCTACTACCTCTGCCCTATTTATTGTTGGTCAAAGAACTGTTTGATGCCGCCTCGCCCAATCCCTTTGCGCGAGCGGCTATTCATCTTTTGGGTTGGATATATGTTGCCATTCCCTTGGCTTTGCTCAATTATCTTGCTATAGACACCAACGGGCTTTTTGCCCCCAACAGAATCGTCGGTATTTTGTTATTGATTTGGGCAAATGATGCTGTTGCCTATTTAGCAGGTTCAAAAATTGGCAGTTCGCCTTTGTTCAAGCGCGTATCTCCCAAAAAAACGTGGGAAGGCACTATTAGCGGCATTATCGGCACCATGATAGTCGCCTCCGCTTTGTGTTTTGTGATGCCCCAAAGTTTTACGGTTATGCAATGGTATGGTATAGCTATTTTGGTAGCTTGTTTTTCGACCATTGGCGATCTCATCGAGTCTGTCCTCAAGCGCAACGTAGGAGTAAAAGATTCGGGTAATCTGCTACCGGGACATGGCGGCATACTCGACCGCTTTGATGCCTTGTTGTTTGTTATTCCTTTTATTTGGGTTTTTGTTTTTTTGACGACTAAATGACTATAACTAATCTTGTAATTCAACAATATTTCCTTCATTTTTTTGTGGGCATACTTGACCATTATTTTTTTCTACGTCTATTATACAAACCCTAATTAACATTACTATAAGTCTTATTACAACAGAGACTTTTCTAAAAAAAATTTATCCATGCAACGAATAAGAATCCACCGCGAAGGTTATATTATTATTGCCTCTGCTGGTTTATTCCTCTTACTTGTAAACCTCATTAGCCACTTTTTGTTTCCTCATTGGGAAAGATCCAATACAGGTCTGACTGTCTTTTCTGGTATTGTTTTTCTTTTTATTATCTATTTTTTCCGCAGCCCACGCATTTTGGTTGCCGCTACTGATAACAAACAAATCATTGCTCCCGCCGACGGAAAAATTGTGGTCATAGAAGAAGTGCAAGAAGTGGAGTATTTCAATGACCGCCGCATTCAGTTGTCCATTTTTATGTCTCCGACCAATGTGCATGTCAACAGAAGCCCTATAGCTGGAACGGTCAAATACACCAAATATCACCCTGGCGACTATTTAGTAGCATGGCACCCAAAATCTTCTGTCCTTAACGAACGTTACACAAGCGTTATTCAATGCGAAGACAACGAATATGAAATTTTGGTACGCCAAATTGCCGGCAAATTAGCCCGCAAAATCTCTAACTACTTAGACGAAGGCGAAGAAGTAGAAAAAGGTGAAGAGTTTGGTTTTATCAAATTTGGCTCACGCGTAGACTTGTTCTTGCCCATCGATGCCAAAATCAAAGTTGGACTCAAAGAAAAAGTAAAAGGAGGAAAAACTATTTTGGCTGAATTGCCCTAAATAAGTTCGCTATAAAAGTATAACGTGCAAATCTCGCTAAGAGATTTGCACGTTTTTTGCTTTAGTAGTGTTTAACCATCTGCTATTTCATAGTTCCATTTATCGGCAATGATTCCTTTATCAACAAAGTTCAGAGCCTTGTCATAATTGACATCGGGTTGGGTATGTTATCTAAATAATATTCTCCTACAGGCGTAGCCCATATAGTTTCTATGCCATATCCGTCAAATAAGGCATTGTTAAACTCGATAGCTATTTTTTGATATTCCAAAATTGGTGCAATTTTTGATGATTTAACGAAAAATAAGTAAACAAAATTAGTTTTAGTCCATTAAAATCCTAAAATCTTTGTAACTTTGTGCTGCAAATAGGCATGGTGGAGCAAAACCGTCGAGGTAGCCATGCGATTAATCTAACTTTATTTTTTTTTGATGCTATTACGTTCTGAAAGTTTAGTAAAAAAATATGGCAAACGCACTGTGGTCAATGACGTATCGGTGCAAGTAGGACAAGGTGAAATTGTGGGGCTGTTGGGACCTAATGGTGCAGGCAAAACCACGTCTTTTTATATGATTGTTGGGTTGATAAAACCCGATGCAGGGCGAATTTTTGTAGATACTACCGAAATCACCCACCTGCCAATGTATAGGCGTGCGCGTTTGGGATTGGGTTATTTACCACAAGAAGCCTCTGTTTTTCGCACGCTATCTGTGGAGGACAACATCAAAGCGGTGTTGGAAATGACCAAGCTGACCAAAGCACAACAACAAGATAAATTAGAAGAACTTTTGTCCGAATTTAGCCTCAATCATGTGCGCAAAAGTGCCGGAAATGTGTTGTCGGGTGGAGAGCGCCGTCGCACCGAAATTGCTCGTGCATTGGCAGTTAGTCCCACTTTCATCTTGTTGGACGAACCTTTTGCGGGCGTTGACCCCATTGCAGTAGAGGATATTCAATACATTGTAGCCAAACTCAAATACAAAAATATTGGCGTATTGATTACCGACCACAATGTACAAGAAACCTTATCTATTACCGACCGAGCCTATTTGTTGGTCAATGGCGGAGTGATGAAAACAGGCACCGCCGAAGAACTTGCTGACGACGAACAAGTACGGCGCGTATATTTGGGCAAAGATTTTGAGCTAAAACGCAAAAAAATTGTGATTTAGCTCCTTTCTCCGTGTTGCTCATTGTGCATTTTAGAGTTTTCCTTTCTGCAAGTCGCTGATTTGTTCATCATAATAGTGTGCCTGATAATACTGCTTAAACAACGGATATGCCTCGCCATATAATACATAGTCATAATAATGGCGAACAATGTCGCCTTGTTGTTCGCGGTTAAACGCCGCTAAGTTTTTGTACAACAAATTGCGTGGGTTGCCATAATCATAACCTTCAGCACTATTTTGAGCATGTAAGGCTTCCCAAATATAGCGACTGCCAACGTGGTGCATTTGTGCAATATGCACTAATTCGTGTATTAACCACCCCATGTCGCCGCTGGCAGCTTCTATTTTTAAACGGCGCGTAAAGTTGATAGTATAAAAAATTGTCACACCCATCTGCGGTGCATTTTGCAGCCATGCTCCCATCCACGCCAACAAAGAAAATTCATCGATTCTGATATGTTCCAAAGGGATAGAATTGCCAAAAACCTTACGCGCTTCTGCCATTTCGAGTGGCGAAAGGGGACGCGTATTGAACTTGACCCAGCGCGCCAATAGGTCGACAATTTCGGGCAAAGCCAAAAGGTCGACGAATTGCGCCGTAAAAGTAAGCAACCATGTAGAACGTTGTTCTTGCAAAGCCGCTATGGTGCATTGTTGTCTAAGGCGCTGCCATTTGAGGTAGGTTCGCCGCAAAACCGTAGAAAGCATATAAAATTGGGTAACATCAACTAAATCGGCGGTAAAAGTACGAATTATTTGTGAATTAGGTGTATTTTGGGTCGATAGAAAACATTATTTAGCCTAAAGCTACGAGAAACATCAATTTTAAGAAGTATCACTACTGTTCTATTTTGGTTAAATAGTCCGATAATAATACATTGTTTTTTTTGGGCGTTCCCTGCGGGTCGGGCTGTTCTGGGCTTCGCTGCCGCTTCGGTGCTTCGCAAGCTACGCACTGGCTAACGCCACCCGCCACATCCCTAACGCGCTTCG
>JAEUUX010000146.1 GCA_016787295.1 Chitinophagales bacterium | reverse complement strand
GTTAATTATTAATGGTTAATTGTTAATGGAATTGGGGCGGGTGGCTTGTTGTGTTTGTGAAATCCCAAGACCACATTTTTAATTGTTAATTATTAATGGTTAATTGTTAATGGAATTGGGGCGGGTGGCTTGTTGTGTTTGCGAAATCCCAAGACCACATTTTTAATTGTTAATTATTAATGGTTAATTGTTAATGGAATTGGGGCTGTTTGTTCATTGTATCCCAAAAATCCCAAGACCACATCTCCCAAAACTGCTATTTGCCAAAAATTTTACAGATAGGGCTACACAAAGATTTTGCTGTATCTGTAAAATCCCAAATAGAGCAAAAAACGTTTAGACCCCTATTTGTAAAGTTACAAAGGCTATGCTAAAGGGTTTTTGGGGCATTTGTAAAAACCCAAATACAGCAAAAAATGTTTAGACCCCTATTTGTAAAATTACAAGGGTTTCAGATTGTTTTATTTTTCCCAAAACATGCGTACCTTTGCTGTATTATTTGGTAGTGGGTAATTGGGCTTCTTGCCATGCTCCCATGCCACCATCGAGGTCAATGATATGTGTAAAACCCATGTCTTTTAGCTGTTGGCTGGCATCGCCGCTTCTGCCTCCTTTGGCGCAATAGACCATGACCGGACGCTGTTTGTCTAATTGTCCGACTTGTTGCACAAATGATTCTTGTTCATGAAAATCGATGGCTTGTGCATTGGCGATTTTTCCTGTTGCTACAATTTCGTCGGCGGTTCGAAGGTCGATGAGTTGTTCGTTGGGTAGTGTTTCGATTTGTTTTTGAAATTCGGCGGGCGAAAGTAGTGTAATGGCACTGTTGCTGGCTGTTTGAGAGGTGGAGCCATTGCAGGCAAATAGTAGGTTCATTGCCCAAAAAGTTAATAGGAATAGTACTGTTTTCATTTTTTTTTGACAATTTTAAAATTATAAACACGATTGGTAATCAATTCAATAACAAAAGTACGAATTTTTTTTGATAAGTTGCTGCTTTCTCATTCAATAGCTCCATTTTTGTGGATAGTTGGTGCGGCTTGTTTGTTTACCATAGTATACTACTGGGGTGCTTTTGATGGCTACTATGGTTATGACGATGTGACATATGCTCGCTATGCAAAGGAGGTAGCAGATGGTGTTTTTGTCACAAATCACCAAGATAATTTTTCTTTTCGTTGGGGTATTATCTATCCCAGCGGTTGGGTGATTCGGTGGTTAGGTATGAATGACTACAGCCTGTGTTTGGTGGTTTTGTTGGCTTTATGGAGTAGCATAGTGGCAGTTGGGGTGGCTTTTCGGCGTTTATCACCTATATATTATGTGGTGGCGTGTCTTTTTTTGTGTTGGATTATTATACGCTCTATTATTCACACAAATTGTTTGCTGATACCTTAGTGGCTGCCTTGGGAACATGGATAGTGGTGCTTACTGCCGAAGTGCGGTTTAGCAACTTTTCGCAACGAAGGCAGGTGGTATGTGGCATGTCGGCGGCTTTGCTTTTGTGGGCGGCTTTGTTGAGCAAAGAAACAATTTATTTTGTCATGCCTATTTTGATGTATTGGTCGGTGAGAGATATTTGGCAGCGACAGAGGTTGGTCTATTGGTTGAGTTTGGTGGGAGTGGGAGCGGTTTTGTTGGCGCTATACTTGACCTATATGTACCGCACTTTTGGAGACCCGCTGTACCGCATCACTATCACAGAGGCAAGTAGCTATGCCAATAGTTGTAGTTATCATCTATTGCCTTGGTCGGTGGTGTTGCGGCGGATTAGCTATGGTTGGTTTATGTTGTTGAGCGGCAATGGCATGGCAATTGCGGTGTGGTTTGCGGTGGTGGGCGCACTGCGGCATGGTAGCCACAAATGGTGGCAAGGCAATAAGGAACAGGATTTTTATGGGCTTAGTTTTGTTATTTTGTTTGTGTCCTACAATTTTTTGAGCATTACCCCCAAATACTATATTCCCATGTGTTTAGACGGCAGGCATTTTTTGTTCCTGATTCCTATGGCGGCAATAGCAGGGGTGCAATCTTTTCTGAATTTTTGCAAACAAGGACAAAATCGTTGGGCGGTGTTGGTTATTTTGTTGGGTATTATGGCGTTGGCTTATTGGGACGGAGCAATGCAGCAATTGTATATCTACGGTTTGTTGCTGTGTTGGGTATTGTTGCGATTTTTTTTCAATAGTATTGGACAAAAGCAAGGACAAATGGTGGTTTATATAACGATGTTGGCGGGTATTTTGTTGATTCACCCTTTGTATGTATTACTAAAACCATCTTACAATGGGCAAAAAGCCGCTCGACAATTGGTGGAACAGCATTTGCGTCCACAAACTGCGATGCGGCATGTTGTTATTACAGATGGCATACAGCAAGCAGTGGGCGAGCTATACACACAATTTGATACATTACATTATCGTTTTGTGGAATATCGACAAGTGCCGAGTTTGCAATTATTGCCACAGGATTCGGTGTATTTATTATTGAATGCCTACAGCAACGGAGTGATGCTCAGTGGCCACCATGTACCCCTTCCCGATTATGCTCGCCAAATTCCGCGTGTTTTTCGTCGCATAGACCAAAAAGAAAATGTCGAACTGTATGCGATACCACACAATTATTTTGAGCAAGAAAAATAGTTACAGATATACAGCCGTATGTCCAATTCCGTTGCTTTTTACGACTTCGGGTGTGCCTGCTGCCACGAGTGTGCCACCTTTGCTGCCGCCTTCGGGACCCATATCTATAATATAGTCAGCGGCTTTTATCATATCCGTATGATGCTCGATGACAATAATGGTATTGCCTTTGTCGACCAAGCGATTCAATACTTCCAACAAAATGCGCACATCTTCGAAATGCAAACCTGTTGTGGGTTCGTCTAAGATGTAGATGGTGTTGCCAGTATCTTTTTTGTAAAGTTCTGATGACAATTTGACCCTTTGAGCTTCGCCACCACTTAGGGTTGTGGCAGGTTGTCCGAGGGTGATGTAGCCCAAACCCACATCTTGCAATGTTTTGACCATGCGTTTGATTTTGGGAAAAGCTTCGAAAAATTCCACTGCCTCGTCGACGGTCATGTCCAACACATCACTAATCGATTTACCTTTGTAGCGCACTTCGAGGGTTTCGCGGTTATAGCGTTTGCCAAAACATTTTTCGCATTGTACATAGACATCGGGCAAAAAATTCATTTCTATCGTCCGCATACCCCCCCCTTCGCACACCTCGCAGCGACCGCCTTTGACGTTGAACGAAAAACGTCCTGCACTGTAGCCCCGTATTTGAGCTTCGGGCAGTTTGGCAAACAATTCTCTGATGGGCGTAAACACACCCAAATAAGTAGCAGGATTTGAGCGGGGCGTTCTGCCAATGGGAGCTTGGTCTATGTCAATCACTTTATCTACATTTTCCAAACCTTCGATGGCTTGATATGGCAAAGGTATTTTGCTCGACTTATAAAAATGTTGGCTCAAAATAGGATACAAAGTCTCGTTGACAAGCGTACTTTTGCCACTTCCCGACACGCCTGTTACCGCAATGAAAGTGCCAAGCGGAAAGTCGACCGTCACATTTTTTAGGTTATTGCCATTAGCTCCCACCAAACGCAAACATTTTTCTTTGCCTTTGCGCCTTTGTAGTGGGATAGGTATTTGTAGTTCGTTGCGCAGGTAGGCAGCGGTGAGGGTTTCGTTTTGCAAAAACTCTGCGGGTGTGCCTTGCCCCACAATTTGTCCGCCATGTTTGCCTGCTGCGGGACCAATATCTATCAAATAATCCGATGCCAGCATAATATCGCGGTCATGCTCGACTACCAGCACCGTATTGCCCACTTTGGACAACTGTTGGAGTGCTTCGATAAGTTGGTGATTGTCGCGTTGATGCAAACCTATGCTCGGCTCGTCCAAGATATAGGTGATGCCTACCAATTGCGACCCAATTTGGGTAGCCAAACGAATGCGTTGTGATTCGCCACCCGACAAACTGCGCGACTGTCTGCCCAGAGTTAAATAACCCAAACCCACGTTGAGCAAAAACCCGAGGCGTTCGTTGATTTCTTTCAAAATATCTTTGGCGATGGTCTGCTGACGTTCGGAGAGCAAAGGCGGCAATGCCACAAACCACGCATGGAGTTCGTCGATGTCCATCTCCACTAATTCGGCGATATTTTTGTCTGCTACCCGAAAATATAGTGATTCTTTTTTTAGGCGCGACCCATAACAGGTATTGCAGTTGGTTTTCATCATAAAACTTTCTGCCCACTGTTTCACATAATCCGAGATATCTTTGCTTTCGTAATAACGACGAATGCTATTGACCACTCCTTCGTAGTCGCGCGAAGGCACGGCAGTAGTTATATCGTCCGTTATATCGCCTTGTTCGTTGGCATACAAAATATAGTTCAAAGCCTCGTTGCTAAGTTGCTCGATGGGTGTGGCAAGGGTGAAATGGTATTTTTTCGCAATTTTTTTTAGGTAGCCAAAGGTGTGATTGTCGCGCACCTCGCCCAGCGGCACAATACCTTGCTGCTCGATGCTTTTGCTGCGGTCGGGAATGACCGCCTGTAGATTGATGTCTACTTCATATCCCAAACCTTTGCAGGCAGGACAAGCTCCATATGGCGAATTGAACGAAAAAGTGTTGGGTGAAGGCTCTTGGTAGGAGATGCCCGAATCGGGACACATCAGGCTTTTGCTAAACACCTGCACAGCGCCCGTTTCGTAGTGCATAACCATTGCCAAGCCGTTGCCCATCTTCATGGCTTGTTCCAACGAATCGGAGAGGCGCAACGAATAGCTTTCATTGACTGGTATTCGGTCAATCACCACTTCTATGTCATGGACTTTGTAGCGGTCGACTTGCATTTTTTCGGTAATGTCTTGAATGTCGCCATCAATGCGCACTTTCGTATAACCTTGTTTTCGGATTTGTTCAAATAGTTCGCGATAATGCCCTTTGCGCCCACGCACTACGGGTGCCAAAACGGCAATACGTTGGTCTAAGAAGTGTGTATATATATGGTGTACGATTTGTTGTGTGGTAAAACGCACCATTTTTTTGTTGGTCACATAGGAATAGGCTTCGGATATACGGGCAAATAATAGGCGCAAAAAATCATAAATTTCGGTGATAGTACCCACCGTAGAACGCGGGTTTTTGTTGGTTGTTTTCTGCTCAATGGCAATAACCGGACTAAGACCCGTAATTTGTTCCACATCAGGACGCTCCATACTGCCGATAAATTGGCGGGCATAAGCTGATAAAGATTCCATGTAGCGACGTTGCCCTTCGGCATAAATCGTATCAAAAGCCAGAGACGATTTTCCGCTACCACTAATGCCCGTGATAACCACCATTTTGTTGCGCGGAATGGCGATGTCCATGTTTTTGAGGTTGTGTACGCGCGCGCCATAGACGTTGAGATAAGTTGTGTCTATATCAGCAATAGCAGGTAATTGGTTCATGTTTTAATAAAAAAATAATGACTTATCTTGACGGTGCAAAGGTACAATTTTTCTGCCAACAATGGCACAGTATTTGCGATTATCCCCATGACGAACCATAATTTGTTGAATTGCATTGCTCTTTATTGGTTTATTGGATAGCAAGATGTCTTAAAATTTTGTAATAATGTGCTTGGTTTGTGGGCATATTATCCTTGAAAAAATTAACTTAAAAAAGCCTTTTTCCCCATTTTATAGCTAATTTTGCCCTAAAATGTAGAAAAAATACAATAGTGCTTGTACAAAGCGATAAATTTGCCTAACTTGCGCCCTGAAAATGCCGATATGTCATAGATAGCGTTCAATAAAGCGAAATCTTAATCCTCAACTACTTATACAATGCACCATTCTGCCAACATTAATTATCCTTTTACCTGCTATACCTATTATGAGAAAATCTGACGTTATACTGCGCATTGCAGAAAAAACAGGCATTCCGAAAGTAGATGTTATGGTTGCTTTGGAAGCCTTTTTTAAGGAAGTGAAGGACTGTCTTTCGGAAGGGGAAGATATTTACATACGTGGATTTGGTAGTTTTGTTACAAAATATCGAGCGCAAAAAATAGGTAGAAATATCTATCAAAACTCCAGCCTAGTTATTCCTGAACACCTTATTCCAGCTTTTCGCCCTGCTAAATCTTTTGTAGAAAGCATCAAAGAAACCAGCGCCGATAATCTTGCTAAAGGCATTATTAAACAAAGTAACAAGAAAAAAAATGCCGACGATTCTGATGCCGATGACGAAGACGGTGAATAATAGTTGCTTTTGACACCACTGCCAAACCCAATACATCTTTTTTTGTATGAATAAAAACCAATTGAGCGTAACTTTCGTGCTGTTTGTGGCGCTAATAATGGTGTTTGTATTTGCCAAACGCCATCAACCAGTCGCACCACCGACAGCTCAAATGCCCACCGAAACTCCCGACGCAGCAACACCAGTCAATATTGATGTTGCAGCGCTTACTGAACGCCTCAAAGAAAAAATAGCTCCCGAAAACAAAAACGCTATTGTTGCCATAGAAAAACAAATCACCGAAACTCCCGACGCTCATCAAAAAGCAGAACTATACCGCAAGTTATCTGCTGAATGGGAAAAAGCCAAGTATGTGGAAATTGCGGCTTTGTATCAACGAAAAATTGCCGAGTATGACTCCACACAAGTCAATTGGCAGAAAGCCGCCGAACAATTAGACTTAGCCACCACCATATCGAGCGACTCTACTTTGCGAAGTATGCTATTGTCCCAAACCGTTACAGCATACGAACACCTTAGTGCTTTTCAACCCAACAATACTGATGTTCAAGTTAAATTAGCGGGTGCTTATATTGATGCAGCAGGTAACAATCCCGCAGGCGTAATGAAAGGAGTTTTGCTCCTGCGCGAAATCGTTCAGAAAGATACTACCAATATTCCCGCCAATTTGTTGCTTGGCAAAATGGCAATTATTTCGGGACAAACCGACAAAGCCATTAATCGCCTCGAATACGTCACCAAGCTCGATTCCAACAATCCCGAAGCCTATTATTACCTTGCAAATGCCTATTTGAGCCAAGGAAATAAAGAAAAAGCAATAGAATCATTAAAAAAGTGTAAAAGTTTAGTAAAAAACGCTACCTTTGCACGCGAAATCGATAACATGCTCAAAAGCTTGTGATTTTTTATTTGTTTACCATTTAAAAAGATATTAGTATGCCTTGCGGAAAAAAACGTAAAAGACATAAAATAGCTACGCATAAGCGTAAAAAACGTCTTAGAAAAAACCGTCATAAGAAAAAATAGATTGACCCTATAGGTTTTTTCGCAACAAAGGCGTGTGCCTTGTGCTAAGTAGTGAAAAGTGAAAAATAACCCATTTGTTTGTCGCTGTAGGAGTGACGATTATCTTGGATTTTTTACTTTTCACTTGCTTATTTGCTATTATTGTTTTTCCCAAAAAATACCATTTGACAAATTGCTGAAACACCTATCTTTGGCAATTTGTCAAATTGTTGTATGTTACCACAATGCTTCTCCATTTCTCTTAGCCTATCTTTAACTTTCCACGACGTTTTTTTTATCATCGGAACTTACATTGCCTCATAGCAATGTGAAGTGGCGCTGTATTGTTAATTACTAACGTAAAAAGGAAATCAATTGAACCGCGAACTCATAATTAGTTCCACCTCGACGGGCGTGGATATTGCGCTAATAGAAGATGGTGCTTTGGTAGAACTGCACCATGAAGCCACCGACGTGCCTTTTCAAGTAGGCGATGTTTTTGCAGCACGCATCAAAAAACCTGCTCCAAGCATGAACGCCGTTTTTGTCGATATTGGGTCTGACAAAGACGCATTTCTGCATTATACAGATTTAGGTCCGCAATTGCAGTCTCTCAAAAAATATGTGGCAGCGGCTATTAATGGCAAGTTAGCTGCACTAAATTTACAAGGCTTTCAATTGGAGGCAGATATCATTAAAAATGGCAAAATAACCGATGTTTTGGGCAAGCGCGATGCTTTGTTGGTACAAATCAACAAAGAACCTATTGGCGCTAAAGGCTCTCGTTTGTCATCAGACATCACCTTGGCAGGACGCTATATTGTCTTAACACCTTTTAGCAATGTGGTGGCTGTTTCCAAGAAAATTAAAGAAGACGCAGAGCGCAAACGCCTCCAAAAAATTGTAGAAAGCATTAAACCCGCCAATTTTGGGGTGATTGTTCGCACGGCTGCCGAAGGCAGAAAAGTCAACGAAATACATGAAGACATTAATGCACAGGTAGCCCGCTGGGAAGGTGTGACCAAGATGTTGCGCAATGCCAATTTACCCATTAAGGTAATGAGCGAATTGAGCAAAACAGTTGGTATTTTGCGCGATTTGCTCAACGAGTCCTTCAACCGCATTGTGGTGAATGACAAAGAAATGTATGCCGAAATCAAGAACTTTATTAAGGAAATAGCGCCCGAAAAAGAAAAAATCGTGATGCTACACACCAATAATACGCCTGTTTTTGACCAATACAAGGTCACTAAACAGATAAAATCAAGTTTCGGTAAAAATGTCAGCCTCTCAAGCGGAGCTTATTTGGTTATCGAGCCAACCGAAGCCATGCACGTTATTGATGTAAATAGCGGCAACAAAATGACCGTGACCGGCAACCAAGAACTCAATGCTTTAACTATCAACCTTGAGGCAGCTAACGAAATTGCTCGACAGTTGCGCCTGCGCGACATTGGTGGAATCATTGTCATCGATTTTATCGACCTCAAAGACCCAGCCAACAAAAAAATGTTGTATCGCCGCATGTGTGAATTGATGGAAAATGACCGTTCGCGCCACACCATTTTGCCGTTGAGCAAATTCAATGTGATGCAAATTACACGCGAACGCACCAAAGAACCTGTCGATGTGAATGTAGGCGAACTTTGCCCAACTTGCAAGGGCTTGGGTAAGGTGAAATCTACTATGTTGTTGGTAGAGGAAATAGAAGGTCATTTGTCTTATCTGCTCAACGAATTGGATAACCAGAATTTGCGTTTGGTGGTGCATCCTTTTGTCGAAGCTTATTTGAAAAAAGGCATACAATCGCGCCAATGGCACTGGTTTTGGCAATACAAAAAGTGGATTCATGTTAATTCCGATAGCAACCTAAGTCTAACCGATTACCGTTTTTATGATTCTCATAATGAGGATATTAAGTTGTAGAATACATTTTTTATTGACCTACCATGATAGTAACAAAAAATATTTCGTTCTTCAAAATGGTGGCTTGGACTGGACATCACGTCGTCTGGTTAACAGCTTTTGTAGGAACAATAACAATACTCTATTATTTTAAAATTATTCAAGTAGATGTCCCATGGCTACCTGTATCAGTGATAGGTACAGCGGTTGCATTTTATGCTGGTTTTAAGAACAATCAATCGTATGACCGCATGTGGGAAGCCCGTAAAAATTGGGGCGGCATTGTCAATGATAGCCGTACTTGGGGTATGATGGTTGATGGCTTTGTAAGCAATTTTTTTTCTGAAAAGAAAATAAGTCAACACGAAATTCATGCTATCAAACAACGACTAATATATCGACATATTGCTTGGCTATATGCTCACCGAAGCCAGCTACTTATTCCTTCGATGTGGGAACATATTAGCCAAGGAGGACATTTGACTGAAACCGTTCTTCGTCATCAAAAAGACTTTGGAATAGGGTTGCTTGGTGACGAGGTGACAGAAAACGAACTAAAACAATTTTTACTTCCAGATGAATATGACCGATTAATTGCCTGTCAAAATGTAGCCGCACAAATTATCAATGAACAATCCAGAGATCTATCCGAAATCCGCGAACAAGGTCTTATTGAAGATTTTCGTCACATGGAAATGGTAGGCATTTTGCGCAGTTTTTACGAACATCAAGGTAAAAATGAACGAATTAAAAAGACTCCACTGCCGCGCCAATATGCCAATATGAGTCGCTATTTTGTCGGATTATTTGTAATATTATTGCCATTTAGTATGATTCCCGAATTGATGAAAGTGAACAATTTGGGTTTATGGCTTTCTATTCCCATTACAGTAATTATTGGTTGGATTTATGTAATGATGGAATTAGTGGGTGATTATTCAGAAAATCCATTTCAAGGCATGGCAAACGATATTCCCACTATGTCTATTTGTAGAACTATTGAAATTGACCTGCGCGAAATGTTGCGCGAAAAAGATTTGCCACCACCAATTAAACCCCATAATGGTATTTTGATGTAATGGCAATTAGAACCATAACATTTTTCCGTACCACAATACTTTCTCCTTTGTCTGCGTCCAGATTTTTTTAAAAATACCGTTGAGCATTGTTGCAAGGCGAAAAAAAGAATCACCATTTGTCATTTTTGGCAACAAAAAATGTAGTACTACATAAACGTAGCAATTTCTGGAATAAAAATACTTATTGTTTCATTTCCGTTTTCCCTATTGGTTTTTTCTATGTTACTAGCTCAAGTCATAGTTCCTTTGTCTCTTAGTGGAGATTTTACCTATATTGTTCCCGACCATTTAGCCAATACCTTGCAAAACGGTATGCGTGTCGAGGTGCAGTTTGGTGCCAAAAGGGTATATGCAGGTATCGTCAAACACCTATACGACGGCGAAATACCTGCTAATCTTACCTTAAAAACCATTAGCAACATTCTTGACGACCGCCCCATAGTGCCGCCCAATGCCCTACGACTGTGGCAATGGGTGGCAGATTATTATATATGTACCGAAGGCGAAGTCATGCAAGCCGCTTTGCCCACTGCTTTTAAACTTTCGAGTCAAACCAAACTTATCCTCAATCCCGACCATGCCAACGATTTTGACCTGCTCGACGACCAAGAATTTTTGATTGCCGAAGCCTTATCCATGCGCCAAGAACTTACTCTCGAAGAAGCACAAACTATCTTGGAAACCAAAAATGTGATGCTCACCGTCAAATCCTTGCTCGAAAAAGGTGTTTTGTTTATTCAAGAAGAATTGGTCGAACGCTACAAGCCACAACTGCAAACCTACCTTTCTCTTTCGCCCCTATATGAACAAACAGACCAACTCCAAGACTTGTTAGAACAATTACAAAAAAATAAAAACACTGAAAAACAACTCATGCTGCTCATGGCTTTTTTGCATTTGAGCAAAACCACTCAAAAAGATAGCATACTCAAAAAAGATTTGTTAGAAAAAGTCGATGTAAGCGATTCCGTCCTGAAAACTTTGCTCAAAAAAGGTGTTTTTATCGAAACCCCAAAAGCCGTGAGCCGTTTAAACTCACCCTCCGCCCAACATGCCGAAGAACCTATTACTTATGTTTTAGCCGATTTTCAACGAACTGCCTTGACAGATTTACAACAACAACTACAAACCAAAACAGTAGTGCTACTACATGGCGTTACGGCGAGTGGCAAAACACAACTCTACATCGAACTTATCCAAGAAACCTTAGCCGCAGGCAAACAAGCGCTTTATCTTCTTCCCGAAATCGCCCTAACAGCTCAAATGGTAGCCCGTTTGCGCAAAGTTTTTGGCAACGATATTGGCGTATATCATTCACGTTTCAATGACCAAGAACGTGTCGAAATTTGGCACAAAGTCTTACAGCAAGAATACAAAGTTGTTTTGGGAGCGCGGTCAGCCGTTTTTTTACCGTTCCAAAATTTGGGCATAGTGGTTGTTGACGAAGAACACGACCCTTCGTTCAAGCAACACGACCCCGCACCCTACTACCACGCACGTGATACCGCCATTTATTTAGCCAATTTACACAAAGCCAAAGTCATTCTTGGATCTGCTACTCCTTCTTTGGAAAGCTACTACAATGCCTCCACCGACAAGTATGGTTTAGTGAGCATGATGACACGTTTTGGGGGTGTCGATTTGCCAAAAATCGAACTCATAGACCTACGCCAAGCCACCCAAAACAAGGCAATGCAATCCCATTTTTCAAGATACCTCATCGAAACCCTCCAGCAAACCGTTGCACAAGGACATCAAGCTATTATATTTCAAAATCGACGCGGTTATTCACCCTACCTATTGTGTGCCGATTGCGAATGGATTCCCCAATGTGTACAGTGTGATGTTAGTCTAACCTATCACAAAAATTCCAACGAATTGCGCTGCCATTATTGCGGCTATAAACGCCCCTACATCACCCATTGTGATTCCTGCAAAAGCACTCGTTTGCAGATACAAGGCTTCGGAACCGAAAAAATAGAAGATGAACTTCAGGCATTTTTTGTCGATAAAGCCGTGCAAATAGGAAGGTTAGACTTGGATACAGCCCGTACAAAACACGGTTTTGAGCAAATTATCACCAATTTTGAAAACAACAAACTACAAATTTTGGTAGGAACCCAAATGGTCACCAAAGGTTTAGATTTTGACAATGTTAATCTGTCAGTCGTCCTTAGTGCCGACCAATTGCTGGCTTATCCCGATTTTAGAGCTTCCGAACGCGCTTTTCAGCTCATGACCCAAGTCAGCGGGCGAGCGGGCAGGCGTGACCAGCAAGGCAAAGTATTGATACAAGCCCACAACACCGCCCACCGCATTTTGGACAATGTTCTCCAGAATGACTATGCCACATTTTACCAAACTGAACTATACGAACGCCAACAATACCATTACCCGCCTTTTACACGTTTAATTGTAATAACACTCAAACACAAAGATAGCAATATCGTGCAACAAGCCGCCGTGCAGTTGGTGCGACACCTCCAGCATCATATCAAAACAGGTGTTTTGGGTCCTACTGTGCCGCTCATTGCCCGAATCCGCAACCTATTTTTGCGCCAAGTTATCCTAAAAATAGCCCGAAATACAGCATCTTTGCACCAAAGCAAACAAATTTTGAGACAAAGTATGCAACAAATTGCCACACAAAAGGATTTTAAATCCGTACAATTGGTCATCGATGTAGACCCTTATTAGAAAAAAAATTTTAGTTTGACCTCCAAAATTGCTTGTTGAACATCTCTAAAAAATTGTCTAATAAAGCCCTCCTATAATTATCTTTTGGGCGTTTCCCTGCGGGTCGGGCTGCTACGGGCTTCGCTTCGCTTGGTGCTGCGTTACTCTCCGCACTGGCTAACGCCACCCTCCGCATCCCTAACGCGCTTCGCCACTCGTTAAATAGCACATTTTTTGACTAAATACATAACAAAATCCGTCATAAATACCTGATTGTCAGGCATTTATGACGGATTTTATGTTTTTTACAATGCTTTTGAGGTATATAAATAACAAACCCGCCAACTATAACAGTTAGCGGGTTTGCTTTTTTAAATTACTTTTTTACTCAATGAATACTACTATCGAGCAACATTAAGTTTAGAAGTTTGTACCATACCAGAATCGGTAGTCAATTTAACAATGTACATACCTACAGGTAAGTTACCAACACTGAATGGTGCTTTGTATACTTGACCAGCAACAACTTCGCCTTTGTAAACATTGGCAACAGCTTTACCTGACAAGTCGAACACGCTAACATCAGCATTACCACTTTCTGAACTGATGAACTCAATAGTTGTAGCCTCATTAGCCGGATTTGGATAAGCATTCATGGAAATATCCATGTCTGTCTTACGACCACGACGTTCGCTTGGTACCCAGTACCAACCAACAGCCTGCTCGCCATTACAACCTGTTACAACAACATAGTACCAGCCTGTAGCTAAACCACTAACATCTTGAGTTGTAGCACCATTACTCCATTCATAAGTGTATGGACCACAGCCACCAGATACTGCAATATCTACTCCGCCGCTACCAGTACCATCGTCAGCAGTAACATCATAGCTATCGATGTTCAATTCGGTGTTACCATTAGCATCATCAGAGAATACTAAATCACCAGAAGAAGAACATTGTGTGCTTTCGTCACTTACAGTCACTGTCCAGTTAGCAGAATCAGTATAGAATATAGTAACAATAGCACCTGTTTCAGTATAATCGATGTCATAACGTACATATCCTTCGATATCCCATTCGAAATTATATGGTGCTGAACCACCAGTAATTACAATTTCTACTTGGTTGTAACTGAATGGACTAATACCGCCATCAGAAGGCACCACTTGTTGTACACCACTGCTCAATAATCCAGCACTACTGATAACGTTAACAGTAATCTCGCTTAATGAACTTTCTGAACAGCCAGCAGTTGTTTGAGATACATAGAACATATATGTTCCAGCTACACTAGTATTCACTGTTGGAGCTGTTGTACTACCAGTTAAGTCACTTGGATTATCATACCACAACAAGCTAGTACCTGTTGCCAATGATGCCAAATTAACTGATTGTCCTTGACATACGCTTGCATCACTAACGCTTGGAGCAGGACTTACACATGTACCAGTTGTGCCGCCACCGCCGCCAGTTGTGCCTGTGCCGCCACCAGAAGTACCTGTACCACCGCCGCCGCCAGATGTGCCTGTGCCGCCACCAGAAGTACCTGTACCACCGCCAGTTGTGCCGCTTCCGCCGCCACTACCACCAGTTGAGCCACCGCCAGTTGTGCCGCTTCCGCCACCACTACCGCCAGTTGAGCCACCGCCAGTTGTGCCGCTTCCGCCGCCACTACCGCCAGTTGAGCCACCGCCAGTTGTGCCGCTTCCGCCGCCACTACCACCAGTTGAGCCTGTAGAAGCTGTTGAGCCAGTTGAACCAGTTCCACCACCACTACCGCCAGTTGAGCCTGTAGAAGCTGTTGAGCCAGTTGAGCTAGTTCCGCCACCGCTACCGCCAGTTGAGCCTGTAGAAGCTGTTGAGCCAGTTCCGCCACCACTACCGCCGGTTGAGCCTGTAGAAGCTGTTGAGCTAGTTCCGCCACCAGTTGGAGCAGTTGAGCCAGTTCCGCCGCCGCCAGTTGCTGCTGTTGAGGCTGTAGAACCACCGCCGCCAGTTGCTGCTGTTGAGGCTGTAGAAGCTGTTGAACCACCACCGCCAGTTGCTGCTGTTGAGGCTGTAGAAGCTGTTGAACCACCGCCGCCAGTTGCTGCTGTTGAGGCTGTAGAAGCTGTTGAACCACCGCCGCCAGTTGCTGCTGTTGAGGCTGTTGAACCACCGCCACCTGTTGGAGCGGTAGAACCACCGCCGCCGCCAGTTGGAGCAGTTGAGCCGCCGCCGCCGCCGCCGCCTGTTGGAGCGGTAGAACCACCGCCACCGCCACCGCCGCCAGTAGAAATAACAGTAGCTGCTACTGCTAACTGTGTGTCGGCATTGAAAGAAGAATCGAGATTAAGAATCGGAAGTTGTGTCCATCCCTTAACTCCTGCTCCTTCTTTTAGGTAGACTGAAGAAGTTGCTTCATCTATCGCTATTGTCCCAATAGGTGCCATTAACCCTAGATCGTTCGGGTTTTCTGTTACCTTAAGTGCAAATTGCGCTATGGCATTTACATCTTGGGAGCTTAGAGAAGCAACATTCTTTGTACTACCACTTTGCGCAAACATCTGCATGCTTACAGCAAAGATTAAGGCAATGCAAAAGAATAGTTTTTTCATGAAAAAAAATTAAAAATGTACGTATAAATGATACTTGTCAGTGTTTCATAAAATTCCGCGCTAAAGTACAAACAAATTTTGGGATTAGTACACATTGCACTACTTTGGTGCATGTTTTTTTGCGTTTTTTCTAGAAAATGCTGAAAATATAACTTTTTTGTGAGTTTGGGACATGAAAATGGTATTTTTACGTGCTTTTTAAGATTGCGATTTTAATTGTATTAAAAACTCTATATGTTGTTTTGTTAGAAATTTATTTTTTTAATGTTGTTGTAAAATACGCCTTTTTGATGGTCAAAATTTTTGGCAATAAGCAAAAATTCGTGCAAATTTATCTTTTTTATTTGCACATTTTTATCGTGCGAATTGTAAGTTTGTATGCTATCTATTAATTGCCAAGTGGCAGTATTTTTTAGGTTATAGGCATACACATACGCAGTTTGATAGGTTTGCCATTGATAATTAGTTGATATTAATAAATCTGTATATTGATTTTCGTCTAAGTCACCAATGTTTTTAATTTTTATTTTTTCATGCGTAGGTACTTCGATAGGGGGTAAATTAGGCAAAGAGAATTTAACCAAAGTTTTGCAGGGATTGGGATTACAAACAAAAAAATTAGGATTTTCGGGATAAGGTATGTTAATAATAGGAGGAACAATGAATATCTCATCGTATGTTCCATCTGTGTTGATATCTTGCTGTTGTATGGTATCAATAGGAAGGTTAAAGATGGGTTCACCTAATCGAAAATATTGTATTAAGGTAGAGTCGCGGAAAATATGTTGATTGGTTTCGTTATTATAATTATAGGTATGAATAGCAGTTTGGATATTTTTTGTTGGTTGAATAAGGGCTACTTTTGTCTGATTAGTTTTTTGGTATGCCAAAGGATAGCTTATTAGTTGTTGGTTTTGTGTATTGATTAAAACCAGATGAATATAATTATTACTTTGTTGAGAAAAAGCATACAGTAATGCGATAGTATCTTTAGGAAATACTATTTTGCCAATAGCATACAAAGGAACTTGCTTGCTTTGGGCAGAAAAAATATTTGTGTCAGGATTTGTGATGAGGGGATACTGAGAGAGTCGGCTTAGTTGATCATTATGAATATAGTAAGGCAGGCTAATATTGCTAAATTCCGTCCAAAGCCCTTTAGTTACGTTTTTTTCATTATTATTTTTAGGGTCTAATGAACAGGCTATTGTCATTAACAGTAGGTTTGACAAGAGAAAAAGAAAACCTATCAAACGATGTGTCATAGAAAAAAGTTTTGAAAAGGTATGGCAATAAGGCTAAGGGCGCACAAACCCTATGCGTTGTAAATTGGGTTTGAGTTTTAGATAATCCAACAAGTTGACTGTTCCGTCCATATTAAAATCGGTATTTGTGTAGGTGTTAGTAGTGTTTTGTTGTGATATATAAGCATTGTAATCAACAAGTTGTATGCGATGATTGGCATCAGAGTCCCCAACATACATGCCAAAGGTATTGTTTTCTAATATGGCTTGTGAGTCTGTACCCATGGCTTTGCTGGCGGCGTTGGTAAAATTGTAGGGAGTGGTATTGGGTAACGTAATAGGAATACTGCTTTGTATTGCCAGATGGTTGCGATGTTTGATGGTAAGTAAGTGGGGTTGGTCTGCCATTCCATACCATTTTACACTATTGGAACTTGGGTTGTCTGCATCGGTAATTGTGCCATTGTTGAGCAATAAGGCTGCTTTTGTGGCAATAATTTGGGTGGGATTATCAGTTTTACGAAGTTCTAATAAGACCCAATCGACGACTGTCGAGGGGAAATCGGCAAATGTTGTTACTTTTTCGGTGCCAAAGTATTGAAAATTTGTTGTATGATAAGGCTGATAGAGAGGGAGTTGTTGGGTGTTTAACAGAGTGGTGGTTTGTTGATGTAGAAGAGGACTATAACAGCCTTGCAGGAATACTTTGGCACGCAAAGTGGTATAGCAGTTAAGGCGAATAATGATATTTTGTGTTGTTACACACGTATTATTGACGGTATAGGTGATGGTGTAGTTGCCTATAACACTATTGGTTAGGTTAATAAGTCCTGTTTGTGGATTGATGGACAAGCCACTGGGAGTAGCAGAAAAAATGCCGTTGGGCGAACCGCTTATGACAGGACTTGGAAAATCGTTGGAAGAGCAATAAGTTGTGCCATTGGGATAGTAGAAGTTGGCAGTACAGGAATTATTGGTGGGATAACCACACAATTGTATATTGTCTATGCCTACATACCAATCCCAAGCATCGCCATCGGTATAGATGAACCTGATTTTAAAGTTAGCATTTTTGTAGGGTGTTATATCAAAATCTGCACGTGGATAGTCACAGTCCCACGTGCCGCAATTGCCACCATTGGCATCGGCAAGGCGAATCCACTGACTTCCGTTCCAAATGTCTATCCAAAAATCACCATTGATAGTATGAAAATTATAGTCGAATTGTAGACTAATATCGGTATAATTGTCTAAATTGATAGTGGGAGATTCCAATTGAACGCTTTCCCCTCCGTCATTATCTTGACTATCATCATCAAAAAAAGCCATACAAGTTCCGTCCAAATTCTTGTTGTTTGAGGCATTTCCAATTTGCCATTTTGCTTGCCAATTGCTGCCCAAAGGAGTGTTTTTCCAGGCATTGGGGAGTGTGCAATTTTCGAAGTTTTCGAAAAAAATAACGTTACAATGACATTGACTTGGTGGTGCGGTATATTGTGTGGATACTTGGCATTCGTCAGAAAAATGGTTATCATTGATTTGTATCGCTATCTGATTAGCATTGGCGGGCAAAGGAGGCAAGACAATGGTTTGTGGCGGAGTCTCATAATTGTAGATATATGGCACATTATTGACCCAAGCAGTGAAGGTGTTATTTTGCGAATCGGTGAGGTGATTATGCCCAATGCTTACTTCAGCTTGATAGGTTTGTGTAAGACTATTACAGCTATCTGTCCGAATTTGTAAGATGGCAATATCGGCGGTGGTAAAAGTAGCGGTACGTTTGGGAGCAACTGTGCCATCGGGACAAGTGGCAAAAACAGCGGCTTCGTAGTTGGTACAAGGCTTCAAATTACCAATGGAATGTAGGCTAGTTGGCAACAAAATCGTATCGATAACAACCAAATTATCCAAAACCTTCGTAATTTGCACCCTGAAATCGTAGTTTGTTGCAGTACTAAAGAAAGCAATACCAATGTTTGTAGCATCTTGTTTTTGGGTAATAAGCCCATAACTACTTATGGCAGCAATACTAAGGGTTGTTGAGCCACCAACAAGGCTATCACACCCATATTGTAGTATAACTTCATAGTTTTTGCAAGGCGAAATAGGAGGGAGGTTGTAGGGGAAATTCGATACTGTTTGATTAAGTATAAAACTACTACCACCTGTTTCACGAAACAATAATTGGACACTTAAGCCATTATTATAGGCAAGTATTTGGTAATTGCTATCATCAATTTTTTGTAAACTGGCTGCTATTGTGGCAGTTGGGATTAAAATTTTTTGTGCAACAGAATGAGTGTCATTATTACAGATACCGTAGACACGAGCTTCGTACAGTTTGCAGGGGTTAAGATTAACAAATGTGCAAGTTGTGTCACTAACCACAAGACTATCTGTGCGTGTGGTGGTGCCATAAAAGTACAAAGCAATGCCATAGAGATTGGTGTCGTCGGAAGGTATCCAAGTAATTTGCGACGAATTGGTTAGGCGATTATAAAGTGTAGGTTTGCTGCTTGTATGACAATTGGTGCAGGCGGCAAGGCATGAACGTTGAACGATGGTTTGTTTTATATCATTGACAGAAGTGGGCGAAAATTCGGTGGCAGTAGCGCTGATAGTTGGACGCATGATGTAGTTTGTGCTATTAGGGTCATGATTAGCTCCCAAGCTATGCCCTAATTCATGTGCCATCAACATACGCATCGCTTGAAATTTGGGCGAAATATCTTGCACCAAGCTATATTTGTTGGGAGTACAAATGCCATTGATATAACTTAAGCCAATGACCGTGCCGTCCAAATCATCATTAGTCCAAAGTTGAGCAACATCATAGTTGGGCAATAAAATAGTATTGTTGTTTGTATAATCCCTGAAACTATCTAAACGAGTATTGGGATTGGTGCTTGATGAAAAATATGAGCAATTTTCACAATCAATAATATATAATTCTTGTAATGCAAATTGAACATGAAGCGGCGTATAATTGACGTTCATACTTTGCAACAAAGTAATTAGATATTTGGTTAAGCGAGCAGGAGTTTGGTGTTTTTGTAACATTGAGTATTCGGTTATCAAGGACAACCTAATAGTTTCTACACAATCACTACTATTATCATCTTGATCTTGTGCAAGAAAATTGTTTGCAACAGTCGTCGGAATTTGTGTTGTTTGCTCTTTGTTGCCACAATCCAAAGGAATAATTGGGGTCGTATCAACAACCCTATACAATATATAATGTGACAGTGTTGCTTGATTTGGCAGCCAATCCTGTAGCGGTTGTAGCAACCAAGTGTTTTGTTGCTCATCTATGATGGTAGCATACAAAGCCGTAGAGTCGATAGACAAATTGATGTAACCTTTTGTATTAATCTGCCCATTGTATAACTGCAAAAAAGGCAACTGGATATGTTGGTTGGTTGCAGAAGTAATTTTTGTGTCAGATAGTAAAAAATTATTTTTTATGATGCTTGTTTTCCATGTCATTTTTTTGCCTAATTGCCAATCAAAAGTAGGATTATTGTGCAAAAAATCAAGCATACTGACACAGTTTATGTCAAATATATAAAAATCTGCCATTTTTGGAGATAGTAGTTTTTGGTATACACTACTGTCTATTTCTGTATACTTTAGGGTAGTACGGGCAAAAGTTCCTTGTATGTGCCAGCTAAAACAAAAAAGAATTAAAAAAAAAGATGTTTTCATAGTTATTGCTAAAAACAACCTAATAATAGGTTGGGGTAAGCTAATAGGGAGTATGTGTATGAGGCAACAAAAGTACTGTTTTTTTTCCAAAATCAAAAAAAAGCCTGCCAAGATTTCTCGGCAAGCTTTAGATAAATAAACTTTATATAAAACAGACACATAACCAATCCAATAGGATATTGAGCTTATTGAAGTCGTAGGTACTGCCATGAACAAATATCCCCTACTGCTATTTTCGGAAGCGAGTAGTTTTGACCCATTCGGCACTATGGTGCGGCAAAATACGCCAAATCAACTTGGCAATTTCTTTTTCGCGATTATTAAAACGAAACTCCAATTCCTTGAGGTATAAGTAGGTGTATTCCTCTTTTACCCCATAAAATTTAGTTAATTTGTCTTTGGTGTAAATAAAGAAACTTTGAGCTAAATCGCCATATTTAGTGGCAATTTGAGGATTTATTCCCAACAAAGACTCGTTTTTATGCGCATCTTGCTCTTGCTCTACATACGCATTTTTATTGATGGTAACAATATAGAATATGGCACTTTCCGAGTCGTTAAGCATAGAAATACCCGTGCTTTTGTGCCAATAAAAAGGCACAATTTGTTTGTTACTACTATGTAACTGCATACTTACTTGCAATTGCTGATAATCGGCAATGGCTTCACGGATAATACGAAAGTATTTATTGACGGTATTGCGATTGACTTTCAACTTACGGGCAGTTT
This sequence comes from Chitinophagales bacterium, assembly GCA_016787295.1. Taxonomy (GTDB): domain Bacteria; phylum Bacteroidota; class Bacteroidia; order Chitinophagales; family UBA2359; genus JAEUUX01. The sequence continues at coordinate 46,053 of JAEUUX010000146.1, read as the reverse complement.
CTGTAGCGGTCATCTCATCAGCAAAACAAGTGATAAGTTTTTTGATATAGTATTTACTAAGTCCGTTCATGGCACTATGTTAATTAGGTATATGAAATGTTAAAATTAATCAAGTTTAGTTAAAAATAATGGCTTTTTTTTGTAAAAATCTGACATTGTAGTTAAATTTGACCCCTGAAAGAGTTACCTGCTTAAAAAAGTCAATTGTCATAAATATTTCACAAAATAGCTGTAGCTTGTTTTATGTAAGCTATATAAGTCCTTTAAAAGAATAATAATAACTTGTTTGTTTTAATAACAAAAACCATGCCAATAATTTTTTGTGACAAAACTATGATAATTAATTAAAAACCGCTTGTAATAATGTATGCAAGCAATTTTTAGATAGTTTTTATCTAAACAAAAACCGTGCCAAACCTATTTTATTATACCAATGTTATGCGAGTTATTATAGCTGATTACCATTATACTCGAATAGTTTTTCTTCTTGATGTCCTTTTTACTAAAATTAATTAATCTCCATGATACAAATGAAGTACCCCAATTACCCAAAAGTTCATCGGTTCAAAGCCATAGAATTTTGGAAAAGTTGTATGTTAGTATGTTGGATTTTGGGTGGTGTCTTACTGCATAACCAGTCACTACCTGCATTCTCAACAAATCCATACCTTAATATTCTTCAACCGTCTATTTTCGAAAACCAATCCTGTAGTATTGACTTATTGTCCTACAGCCAACCTTGCCCTGGTGATTTGGATTGTGTGCAAGATTATTCGCCCGATGGCTATAGTTTTTTCTTGGGTTTCACCAATCCCGCCGACGGCACACCTATCTACAACTTTGTCCCCGGCACAGCGCAATTCCATACCTTTGATGACGGAACTGCCCAACTAACGGCTATCATAATCAACAAAAATGATCCCAACAAACAATGGGAAGTACAGGTCTATTTAGAAAATGGAATGGAATGGGAAATGTGGGACGCACTGTCCAATGGCACGACCTACTATGTAGACCCCAACAATCAACCATATGGCGTTGATATTCATTACCTGAATTGGATATACTATCATCTTTCCAATGCCAGCACCTTAACAGGTGTGGAAGGCACTTATTTTGACGGAGCAGTGATTCATCTTGAACACTACCACTACGAAATGTATGCTTTTCAGGTAGGGGTTGGAGCAAATGCCCATGACTATGACTATGGAGGAGCGGTGTGGTTTGTGTTCAATGGCACACGCGCCGATGGCACTCCTTTCTCCACTGGGGAGCCTTTGATGGGTGATATCAATTTTGATTTTTGCAATAGTATTTGCACTGGTACAGCCACTTTCTTGGTCAATGCCCAAATACCTTATACCTATAATATCACCCCCAGCATTTTATCCAATGCTGTGGGCAATGCCATTTATGTCTATGATGCCTGCCCCGGCGACTATACTCTCACAGTTGTAGATGGTGATGGTTGTGTGGCATCGTACAATTTCTCTTATGACGACCCAACAACTATCAATGTCTTTTTGCCACCAGTCATCAATAGTTGCAATAATAGTGTGACTTTAAGCGCAGGTGTAGGTTTTGATGGTTATGCTTGGTCAAATGGCGCTACTACCCAAAACATTACTGTAAGCCAAAGCGGTACTTATACTGTTACTGTTTCTCAAGGAAACGGTTGTATTGGTACGGCTCAATCGGTCGTTAACTTAGGCGATGGTAGTGTTAATGTAGACCTTGGTCCTGATGTATTGACCACTTGTGGTCCAACTACTTTGGATGCAGGTAGCGGTTTTGCCTCTTACCAATGGTCAACTTTACTCAATACCCAAAGTATTTTTATTGCCACCTCTGGCACTTATACTGTTACCGTAACTGACAATAACGGTTGCACAGGCACCGACCAAATTACAGTCAATATCGGTGGAGGTATGCAGGTCAATTTGGGCGAATTTATGCAGGATTTTTGTGGTCCGACAACCATCGATGCGGGAGCTGGTTTTGCAACGTATTTGTGGAGTACAGGAGCCACTACCCAAAGCATCTATGTCACGAGTTCTGGCGATTATTCTGTAACTGTGACCGACCCACAAGGTTGTGAAAGTATTGGCTATGTTTGGGCAGATATTATTTATGCGTCTGTCGACTTAGGAGCAGCCAACCAAACTTTTTGCGCAGGCAATGTCCTTAATGCAGGCACAGGATTTATTTCCTATAGCTGGTCAAATGGAGCTACCTCCCAAAGTGTCGCAGTCACACAATCGGGGACGTATACGGTTACTGCTACCGAAGTTCATGGCTGCACAGCCACCGATGTAGTGACTGTAACTGTTGCTAATGGCGGTGTGAGTGTAAACTTGGGCGAAGATGTGGTAAATGTTTGCGACGACGACGACTATAGCATTTTCCCCGCACCGAGCAACTTTATCGGTTATCAATGGTCTACTGGTGCGAATTCACAATCTATTTCGGTTGATGAAAGTGGCACTTATACCGTTACTGTTACAGCGGCAGGTGGTTGTACTGCCACCGACGACATCACAGTCAATTTTGGTAGTGGTCCTTATTTGAACTTGGGCGATGTAACCCAAGTGACTTGCGATAGTATTACGCTCAATTTGAGTCAACCCAACTATCCAGGCTATATATGGTCTACGGGCGAAACAACGCCTACTATAGATGTATACGTAAGTGGCACCTATACAGTTACAGCCACCGATGCAATAGGTTGTACTAATTCTGATGTGATAAACATAGAAGTTCAATATCCTTTTGTAGATTTGGGTCCCGATACCTTGTATGCCGTCAATATGGGAACTGTATTGGACGCTCAAGATTATTCCGAATTTACTGATTATATTTGGTCTACGGGCGCTACCACACCTACCTTGTCTGTTGTACAAAGTGGCGTGTATAGCGTTACTGCCAGCACTCCCGAAGGTTGTTATGCCGTCGATACAGTGGTGGTGATGTTAGGCGGCGGTTTAGCATCAGTGGAAGGGCAGGCTTTTGTGGATATGAACAATAATGGTTTGCGCGAAGCCAACGAACCTATCTTGCCACAAATAGCAGTTACCTTGCGTCGAGCTATTACTCACCAAATTGTTGGACAAAGTTATACGAATACCGATGGTTGGTATGTATTTGACAATGTTCCTTTGGGACGATACTATGTGACTTTCAAAGTGCCACGCATCTATACTTTGGTGGGAGCAGACGGTAATCGCTATGGTAATTGGGATACGAACGAACAAGGCTATAGTGTGCAGTTGAATGGTAGTTCGCGCCAAGATGGTGTTTTCCAAACCCGTTCCAACGACCTTAACCTCACACAAGTGCCAAATGTGCAGCAAGAGCAATTGATGAGCATTCCATCTTTCGAGACCATCTATAAATGTCTTGAACCCACCCAACCTGTTACTATTTGCTTGCCTATCACCGACTCCGAAGGCAATGCCATACAAATAACAGACGTAACGGGCGAAATTGGTAGCATAAATATATTGAGTGAAACTTGCTTCCGCTATACTGCCCAAATCGGATTTTTGGGTTTAGATACTTTGTCTGTAGCAGCTTGTAATGATAACAACGAATGTGGCAACACCGAAGTAATTGTCAGTGTAGGCTGTCCCGACCAACCCGATGCTAATCCTGATAGTGCAACCACCGTTATAGGACAGCCTATAGCTATCAATGTATTGGAAAATGATGGTGGTTTCGGCACACTTTCACCCGATATTGCCACTTATCCCGCCAACGGAACGGTCAATATAGACCCCAACAACCAAATTATCTATATGCCGAATGCCGTATTTACAGGCACAGATAGCTTTACCTATAGTGCCACAGATGTATTTGGTCAGACAAGCATCGGAACTGTTACTATAACTGTTAATGCCATAGCAACAGCATGTGAACAAACCAACTTTGCTTGTACGCAACCCTACATTGCTTTGTTGTTATGTCCCGATTTTTGTGAACCACTCAACGCTTGGGGTGAGGTAACGAAAACTGCCAGCATGGGCGGCATATTTCCTGCCAGTGGCTTGCCCAATTGTTTCAACTTTGTGGTGAATGATACAAGCGTTGTTGGCGAAATTGCCGAAGTAGTATTAGAAGTATGTGATGTATTGACACCAGGCTATTGTTCTACAATAAGTTATGCCGTAGAAATTGCCAATAATTGCGATTTAGAAGCTATTGACGATGTGGCAACGACAGCTATTAATACGACTGTTACAATTGATGTCACTGCCAATGATGTCGACCCACAAGACGATGCTTTTAGCCTTTCTGATATATTCGAAGCCCCTCAACACGGCACAGCAAGCATTGTTGGTAACAGTATATTGTATACTCCCAACGAAGGCTATACAGGCACTGATGTATTGGCGTATGTGGTGTGTGACCCGTATGGACATTGCGATGGTGCCGCAGTCACTATCACCATTGGCATACCTTGCGAAACAGCCATTAGTGTTTGTACCTCACCTATTGCTCCTACCGAAATTTGTGTAGAATTTTGTACTTTGGTGGACTATGAAATTACAGACATTAACCATTCACAAATGTGCAGTGTGGCAGTAATTAGCGATACTTGTTTCCAATATATTGCTTTGCCCGATGCCACAGGTATAGACTCATTGACCGTCACAGGTTGTAATGCAGCAGGACAATGCGAAACGATGACTGTATTGGTAACAGTAGATTGCATTGCTCCTCAAGCTGTGGATGATGTGATGACTGCCGAAATTAGTGAGTTTTCTATCGCTAATGTTGCACAAAACGATATTCAAAATTGCAACTATGATTATACTACTACATTGCTTACCGAACCCACGTTGGGCGAAGCAGCCTTTATTGTAGATGGTATTCTCTACTACGAACCCGCACCCAATAGCGGCGGACAAAGCGAAATTTTATCTTACCAAATTTGCAATGTGTGTGACCCTACTTTGTGTTCTACAGCTACCATTACGGTTAATATCCCAGACCTTATAGGCAATCCACCCATAGCAGAAGTAGATGTAGTAACCACTCAACAAAACCAAGCGATTAGCATTTTCCCTTTAGATAATGATTCGGGTAGCAATTTGAGCATTACTCAATACACTTTTGCCCAAAATGGCACTATTGTATTTAATAGTACTACCAATAGCTTTGTCTACACTCCCAATCAAGGTTTTGTTGGCAATGATTATTTTTCCTATACTATTTGCAACCAATTTGGTTGTGACGAGAGTGTGGTGGTGATTATTGTGGAAGGCGACGCACCCATCAACCAAGCGCCTATTGCAGTTGATGATGTGGCTGAAGTGACCGAAAACGAAATTGTGGTTATCAATGTATTAGTTAATGATAGCGACCCCGAAGGCGGACAACTTTATGTGACCAATGTAGCACAACCGCAACATGGAACGGTCTTTATCAACGCCAATGGTACTATTACCTATACACCCAACAACAACTATGTAGGCACCGACGAATTTACCTATACTATTTGCGACAGTGGTAACCCAACGGCTTGTAGTACTGCCACAGTGACCGTAACAGTCAATAACAATGGCAATAACGACAACCAAGCACCCAACGCCAACGACGATTTCGCAACCACCGATGTCAATACTACGACCAATATCAATATATTGGCAAATGACTCCGACCCCAATAACGACCCATTGACCGTTACTATCATAGACCAACCTAATCATGGTATTGCCAGCGTTAATCCTGATGGTAGCATTACTTATATTCCTAATGTTGGCTATAGTGGTACCGACCAAATTATTTATGAAGTGTGTGACAATGCAACACCACCACTTTGCGACCAAGCTATAGTAACGATTACCGTCGGTGACGAACCTGTAGAAGTGACTGCCAATGACGACACAGCTACTACACCACAAAATCAAGTTGTGACTATCAATGTCTTGGCAAACGATACGGGTAACGATTTGGTAGTGAGCGTTATACCCCCTCAAAATGGTACGGCTGTTGTAAATGCCAATGGCTCTATAACTTATACACCTGCTACTGATTTTGTGGGTACAACCAATTTTGACTATGTAATATGTAGTGGTACTGTATGCGATACAGGCAACGTAACCATTACCATTACTCCTGTCAATACCGACATTCCACCAGTAGGGGTTGATGACTATCTAAGTACTCCCGAAAGTCAAGCAATCAGCGTAAATGTCTTGCTGAACGACAGTGGAACAAATATCATTTTTGGCGAAATTACGATAAATCCCACTAACGGACAAGTAGGCGTGAGCAATAGTACGCTCACCTATACGCCCAATGCAGGTTTTATAGGACAAGATTCTATTAGCTATACAGTTTGTAATGTTTTAGGTTGCGACACGGCTTGGGTAATCATTACCGTTGAGGAAGTGATAGAAGACCAAGCCCCAATTGCCAACGATGACGCTGTTACGGTTGACGAAAATGGCAACATCAATATAGCCGTCTTGGACAACGATTTGGGCAACAATCTTACTGTAACTACAGTTTTTGACGCTCCCCAAAATGGACAAACTACCATCACCAACAACATCATTACCTATATCCCGAATCCCGACTTTATAGGAACAGATTCGTTTAGTTATGTGGTTTGTAACCCAATTGGTTGCGACACGGCTTGGGTAATCATTACCGTTGAGGAAGTGATAGAAGACCAAGCCCCAATTGCCAACGATGATGCTGTTACGGTTGACGAAAATAGTACTATCAATATTGCCGTATTGGACAACGATTTGGGTAATAATCTCGAAGTAACAACAGATGTTACTACTCCACAAAACGGACAAACGACTATCGAGAACAATATTTTTACCTATACACCTAATCCCGACTTTGTAGGAACAGATTCATTCAGTTATGAAGTTTGTAATCCCGCAGGTTGTGATACAGCATGGGTAGTAGTGACTGTTGTTGAGGCAGCAGAAACAAGCCCCGATGCTTTAGATGATGCCACCACAACCGACCAAAACGAATCCGTTACCATTCCTGTTTTAGACAATGATTTGGGCAACAATATCAATATCACCGAAACAAACAATCCTGCTAATGGTACAATTGTGGTAAATCCCAATGGCACAATTACCTATACACCCAACAATGATTTTGTAGGAACAGATTCATTTACCTATACTATCTGCAATAGTGTAGGTTGTGATAGTGCTACTGTACTTATTACGGTTAATGAAGTAGTGAGCGGTGCTGCCAATGCTATTGATGATGCGGCTACCACTATGCAAAATACCCTAGTCACCATTCCTATTTTGGACAACGACTTGGGTAGTAACCTCAACTTAGTGACCGTAGGGTCAGCCAGCAACGGTCAGATAATAAACAACGACGACGGCACTGTGACCTATATCCCGAACACAGGTTTTGTTGGAACGGATACCTTTAGTTATTTGGTATGTAATGCTTTGGGTTGCGACAACGCACAAGTGACCGTGACCGTAACACCAACAAGTGACGATGTAGTAGCTAATGACGATTTTGCCAATACCAACCAAGGCGAGGCTATCAATATTCCAGTATTAAGCAACGATTTAGGAGGTGGGCTACAAGTTATTTCTGCCAGCACGCCTCCCAACGGCACAACGACCATCAATGCCAACGGTACGATAACATTCACACCCAATAGCGATTTCACGGGCATTGATGTCTTCTCTTATATTATCTGTAATGCCGACCAATCTGATTGTGACACTGCCAGCGTGTTTGTAACCGTCGATCTTATTACGGACAACCAAGCACCTATTGCCAGCGACGATGCCGCTAACACCAGCATTAACACCGCCATAGAAATACCTGTATTGCAAAACGATATAGACCCCGATGGTGGAGCGGTGAATATTGCAGAAATTAGCACATTGCCCAACAATGGTACAGCAGTTATCAATGCCAACGGTACTATTTTATATACGCCTAATAATGGCTTTATTGGTGTAGATACTTTTGTGTATAATCTTTGCGATACTGATACACCGCCTTTGTGCGACAATGCCATGGTTATTGTTACTGTCAATAGCGATACTATTCCCGTGCCACCTTTGGCAATTACCGATACGGTATATGCACAATCAGGACAAGTAACTATTATCAACGTATTGACCAACGATTTTGGTAATGATATTGCGGTAAGTACAGTAGCTCAAGCAGGCAATGGCACTACCCAATTGAATCCCGATGGAACTGTGTCATATAATCCTTATCCAGGATTTACCAGCGGTACAGATTATTTTGACTATACCATTTGTAATACCAACCAAGAATGCTCTTCTACTTTTGTGGTAGTGATTATGACGCAAGGAGCAACTCCTCCCGACGCACAAAACGATATAGCCAACACCCAAAGCGGACAAACAATAGATATTCCTGTTTTGGACAACGACACCGACCCCAATCCCGAAGACAATCCTTTGGCAACTATCGGCACATTGAGCATTGTTACAGCGCCTAATCATGGTACGGCTATTGTTACAGCTAACAATACTATTAGTTATACCGCCAATGCCGATTTTGTGGGGACAGATACTTTATTATATACTGTTTGTGACAATGGAACGCCTGCTTTGTGCGATACGGCTTTTGTGTTCATTACTGTAACAGAATACTATCAACTCAACCAAGCACCTATTGCCAACGATGATTTTGCGAATGGTGAAGCAAATAGCAACGTAATAATTCCTGTTTTGGACAACGACACCGACCCCGATGGCGATATGTTGACCATTACAGCCATTACTACCCAACCTAATCATGGAACAGCGGTCATAGATGCCACAGGCACTATCACCTACACACCTGATTCTGCTTATGTTGGAGCAGACACTTTGGTATATGTGGTGTGTGACAATGCCGATTCTGTTTTGTGTGATACAGCAATAGTTTTCATCAATATCACGCCCGATAGCATCAATTTAGCACCTATTGCACAAGACGACCAAGCAACGGTGGAAGCAGGTGCTTTTGTAGAAATACCAATATTGGACAACGACATAGACCCGAATGCAGCCGATAATCCATTGGCACAAATAGGCACCATTAGCATAGTACAAGGACCACAACAAGGCGTAATACAAGTATTGCCTACCAATAGCATTTTGTACCAAGCCAACGCAGACGCTACAGGTATTGATTCGATACAATATATAGTATGTGACAACGGCACACCGCCTTTGTGCGACACAGCTTGGATTATCATCACCATTACCACCGACACCATTCCAGAGCCAGTGGTAGCCAACCCTGACTATGTATTTGCGGCTTCGGGAGAACTTATCGAAATCCCAGTATTGGACAACGATTTGGGCGATGCCATTAGTGTGACTGGTATTGTGACCGACGCTTTACACGGAACGGTATTTTTCGCTCCACCACAAAACGTATTGAGTTATGTCTCTGACTCTGCTTATGTGGGTGTAGATACTTTCTACTACGCCATTTGTGATACCTTGGGCAATTGCGATACCAGTTTTGTGGTGATTAATATCGTACCCGACTCCTTGAGTTGTGACATTAGCGTTACTACCAACACCAATACGCCCACCACCATTTGCATTGGCGATTATATTACACCACCATTTGCTATAGATACCATTGTAATATATAGCAACGCCAGCAACGGTACTATTTTCTTTGACCCTAATAGCGCTGATTCTTGTATTAACTATCAACCTGATTTAGATTATACAGGAACAGACTTCTTTAGCATTGGTATTTGCGATACGACAGGCGTGTGCGATACGCTCAATATTTGCCTCTATGTATTGCCCGAAACCATCACCATCAATGCCGAAAACGATACGGTTAATATGGCTTTTGGACAAGTGGATACTTTGATAAATGTTTTGGGCAATGATACAGGTGAAGAACCACTTACGGTCATTATTCTGCAAGACCCACAACACGGTACAGCACAATTGGTAGGTAATGACATATTATATACACCTGATTCTGCTTATTTAGGGTCTGATGTTATAGTATACCAGATTACCGATGCCAATGGCAATATTGACAGTGCTTTTGTGTTTATCAACATAGATAGCACCAGCACCAACGACACCTTGATTATAGCTTTTGATGACATAGACACCACGCTGGCTGCCACCGAAATAGTAATTAGTGTATTGGGCAACGATACCATTCCTACCATAGACGGCTTTAGTCCAATTGTGACCATATTGACCGCTCCTGCCAATGGTACAGCCACCGTCACCAACGACACCACCATTACCTACCTACCTGATCCGTTCTTTACAGGTGTAGATACGTTTAGTTATGTGGTATGTGTCAATAATTTGTGTGATACGGCGCAAGTGTTGATAGTCGTTGAACCCGATTGTAACTTGCCATTGTTCTATCCTAACGGTTTTTCGCCCAATGGAGACGGCAAATACGAAATATGGGAAGTATTTAACCTCTATGCTTGTTATCCCGAAAATGAAGTTATTATTTTTAACCGTTGGGGTGACATTGTGTTCCGTCAAAGCGGATATGGTGACGGTTTGAACGAATGGAACGGAAAATGGCAACAAAACGGCAATGATTTGCCCGATGGCACTTATTTCTACATCGTTAAACTAACGCCTGATAGCGAAAAACAAATCAATGGTTTTATAGAACTCAAACGATAAAAACCTATCTATGTTTCTATCCGAGCAGCGCGGGTCTCTATCCTTAGCAAGAAGAACGGCGCGCTGCTCAAAGGGTAGTATTTTCATTAGCTTTAATTAATCTCCTTTCCCATGAAAAAAAGTCTATTTTTTAGTCTCCTAATAGTATGCACAGCCATACAAACCTTAGTAGCACAACAAGAGCCGCGCTATACTATGTATATGTACAACGGTTTGCTACACAACCCCGCGTATGCAGGGCGCTCCGAACGCTTGAGCATAGATGCTTATTATCGCAATCAATGGGTGAAAATTGATGGCGCACCCAAAGAAATTGCCATTAGCGGACACACCGCTTTAACAAAAAAAAGCCGCTTTGGGGTCGGTGGTTATTTGGAATATGACCAAATTGGCGTGCATCAACGCTTCACCTTGGGCGGTGCCTATTCCTATCGCCTACAAGTGGGTCCTGGCACCCTAAGCATGGGTGTCGAAGCCAATATCCTGCATTTGCGTTCCAACTGGAACGATGTACAGGTCAATCCCGAAGGCAACAACGATGACCCTTTGTTCCAAGGCAACCAAACGGCATGGCTACCTAACTTTGGGTTGGGACTTTATTTCAATACCCAAGCCTTTTATTTGGGGGCTTCATGTCCGCGTTTGTTGCAAAACCAATTATATGCCGACGGAACAGTAGGCAATGCCAAAGAGTTTCGCAACTATTTCTTTACCGTAGGCGGCGTAATACAACCAATGGAAGACTTTGCACTTAAACCTTCTGCTTTGGTGAAAATGGTACCGGGCAACGCGCCTATTCAAACCGATTTGAACCTCAATTTCATCTTCCGAAAAATGTTCGAGATGGGTGGGTCGTTCCGTTTTGATAGCCAATTTGTTCCCGAATCTGCCAACCTTATTGCATTGTTCCACTACAAAGACAAATACCGTATTGGGTATGCTTATGACTTTACGATTAGTCAATTACAGTCATATACCTCTGGCTCACACGAAATTACGCTGGGCATAGATATTGGTGGCACCAAAAACCGCTACAAATCGCCGCGTTATTTCTAAACATTGTGGATAATACCCCACTCAGAATTGTATGATTACAAAATAAGTAATAAAAAAATCCCGCCCTATAGCCCAAAACCATAGAGCGGGATTTTTTTGTACATACGGATTTGAAATGACATGAAAGCTTGAAAAAAACTTTAAATACCTCATAAAACTTGGCAGTTTCCGTATTGTTGATTACCTTTGCAGGCTACATTCATTCAAACCCCAAAACCACTTACTTTTTATCAATCCAAAAAAGAATGAACACCATTTCTTTTTTACTTTCTACCTAAAAACATCATGTTACAACTGTTTCAAAAATACATACAAGACCAACAACTTATCCCACCTCATACAAGGCTTTTGGTTGCTGTTAGTGGAGGCATAGACTCCACAGTTTTGTGCGAATTGTTGCACCAATTGCAATACGACTTTGCTATTGCTCACTGTAATTTCGGCTTGCGCCACAAAGAATCCGATGACGAACAGCAATGGGTACAACAACTTGCCGAAACGAAATATGGTGTTCCTTTTCACACCATTCGTTTCGATACGCAACAACATGCCAACATGCAAGGTATTTCCATACAAATGGCAGCACGCGAGTTGCGCTACCAATGGCTCGAACACATCAGACAAGAATACCAATACGCCGCCATTGCTACAGCACATCACCAAAACGACCTTGTCGAAACGATGCTATACAACCTCACCAAAGGCACAGGCATTGCAGGTTTGCATGGCATTTTGCCCCGACAAGGCAAAGTCATACGTCCGCTCTTGTTTACTGACAAAGAAAGTATCAGCGCTTTTGCGGAACAGCACCAAATCGAATACCGTCAGGACTCGAGTAACAATGAAACCAAATATACCCGCAACAAAATCCGTCATTTGGTCATACCCACTTTGCAAGAAATCAATCCCAATTTGACGCAAACGTTTTACCACAACGCCCTGCGATTTGCTGAAACAGAAATTATTTATCAACAAGCTATCGAACAATACAAAAAAAAGTTGCTGACCGCCAACGACCAGCAAACCTATACGATGCCCATTGCTCGCTTGCAACAACTGCCTGCTTTGCGCACCATTTTGTATGAGCTGCTAAAAGATTTTGGCTTCCACAATACGCAACTCAACGACATTATCCACGCCCTCAACGCTGAGTCTGGCAAAATTTTTCTTTCCAACACCCACCAACTCCTCAAAGACCGCAAACACCTCATCATCAGCCCCCGAAGCACCGAACAAGCTACCTTTTATATCATTGAGCCTGATACCAACCACATCGCAGGGACTATTTTTGAACTATTGATCACACAGCACACCACTACTCAATACACAACACCCACCGACCGCCATATTGCAGCTTTGGACTATAGCAAACTCGTTTTCCCGTTGCGGTTAAGGTTGTGGCAGGAGGGAGATTATTTTTATCCTTTGGGTATGAACAAAAAGAAGAAAAAAGTGAGCCGTTTTTTCTCTGACCAAAAGCTGAATCGAAACGAAAAAAAACATACATGGCTGCTCGAAGACAACGAACAAAAAATCGTGTGGATAGTTGGACACCGCATTGATGAGCGTTTCAAAATCACCGATAAAACCCAAACAGTGTACCAAGTGTCGGTACAAAAAAATGAAAATACAGCTAATAGACAACAGTAGCTCAATAACATTTTGCACAAAAATAATAGACAAAGCGTCATCACAAAATTAATAACCGACAGCGTTCAAAAATTAGTAAAAACACCTTAAATGGGTATGAAAAAATACTTAGCAGAGTTTATTGGCACGTTTGCACTCGTTTTTTGTGGAACAGGTGCCATTATTATTAACCAAGAAACACAAGGTTCTATCACTCATGCAGGCGTAGCAATAACATTTGGGTTGATAGTAATGTGCATGATATACGCATTTGGGAGTATATCTGGTGCCCAATTTAATCCTGCTGTAACAGTAGGTTTTGCATTATCGGGCAGATTTGACAAAAAAGACGCTTTGCCTTATATTGGTAGCCAAATAGCTGGTGCGTTTTTAGCCTCATTGATCCTAAAATTTCTTTTTCCTATCAACCAAAATTTGGGAGCGAGCCTTCCAGCAGGTTCATCAATGCAATCGTTTGTATTGGAGTTGATACTAACTTTTATTTTGATGATGGTCATACTAATGGTATCACAAGGTTCAAAAGAAATAAAACCTTTTGCAGGAATAGCCATAGGAGGAACGGTGCTTTTAGAGGCGATGTTTGCAGGTCCGATTTGCGGTGCCTCGATGAACCCTGCTCGAAGTCTGTCGCCTGCTGTTGTTTCGGGCAATATGGCTGATGTGTGGATTTACATGACCGCACCCATTATAGGCGCATTGTTGGCTGTTGGTGTGTGGAAAATGCTAAACCAACCTGAGTAATTTGGCAAAAGGTCTTTGGTTTTTACCGATTATCCGAATGATGTTTGCTCGCACCCAATATTATGTTGGCTAAGAAATCCTGCTCCAAACGCTGCGATTAAAATCCATATTAGCCAAATAGCGCTGTGTCGGCAGGTTTTCGGCTTGTTCGAGGCGCGGGTCGGCGGCTAACAAATCCTGCGCCACGTTGCGCGCTCGATGCAACAATTGTTGGTCTTTCACCAAATCTGCCAACTTCATGTTCACTATCCCGCTTTGTTGTGTGCCTGCAATGTCACCCGGTCCCCGGAGGTTCATATCTACCTCCGAAATTTTAAAGCCGTCGTTGGTTTCGGTCATTGTTTTCATGCGCAAACGTCCGTCGGCGGACAACTTTTCGCCTGTCATCAAGATACAATAAGACTGCTCGGCACCGCGCCCGACGCGCCCGCGCAATTGGTGCAACTGTGCCAAGCCAAACCTTTCGGCACTTTCAATCACCATCACCGACGCATTTGGCACATCAACGCCCACCTCAATAACTGTTGTAGCCACCATGATATGCGTTTCACCTTGTTTAAACCGTTGCATCTCGAAGTCCTTATCGATGGTGTGCATTTGTCCATGCACCACACTAATCTGGTATTCGGGAGCAGGAAAAATATTTGCCACATTTTCGTAGCCTTCCATGAGGTTTTTGTAGGACATGGTTTCCGACTCGTTGATAAGCGGAAATACCATATAGATTTGTCTACCTTTGGCTATTTGTTCCCGCATAAAACCATATACTTGCAGTCGTTTGGGTTCAAAATAATGGACAGTCTGAATGGGTTTGCGACCGGGTGGCAGTTCGTCGATCACCGAAACATCTAAATCGCCATAGAGCGTCATTGCCAGCGTGCGGGGGATAGGCGTTGCGGTCATCACCAAAATATGTGGCGGAGCGGTGGTATTTTTCTTCCAAAGGCGCGCCCGTTGTTCCACCCCAAAACGGTGTTGTTCATCAACCACCACCAAGCCCAAATCCCTAAACTGCACGGTGTCTTCAATCAAAGCATGTGTCCCGACGAGGATATGAATCGTTCCCAAAAGCAAACCCTCGGCAATGCGGCGGCGCGTTTTTTTGCTTTTCATCGAGCCTGTTAGCAGTTCCATTCGCAAATCTAAAGCCTCCACCATTGGCGCTAACTTTTCGTAGTGTTGTTGGGCGAGGATTTCGGTGGGAGCCATCATACACGCCTGAAAACCGTTGTCTATTGCCATAAGCATCGCCATTAGCGCAACGATTGTTTTACCGCTACCCACATCACCTTGCACCAAACGGTTCATTTGATAACCCGTAGCCGTGTCGCGCCGTATCTCTTTCAGCACCCTTTTTTGTGCGTTGGTGAGTTCAAAAGGCAATTGTTCAGCATAAAATTTATTGAAATAGTGACCTATCTGCTCAAAACGCAAACCTTCTAATTTGTGGTGTCGGTCGGTTTTGATTTTGCACAAACGCAACTGCACAAAAAACAATTCCTCGAACTTAATGCGCTTTTGTGCCATAGCTATCCATTTTTCGTTTTGGGGTGTATGAATTTGTTGATAGGCTTCGCTTCGCGGCAGCAGATTCTCTTCTTCCAATATGCTCGAAGGCAAGTTTTCGGCAATATCTTTGTTAATGTCGATTTTTTCCAAGAGGGATTTGATGCTTCGGTGCAAAGTTTTGCTATCAAAACCGCGCAGTTTCATCTTTTCGGTGGTATGATAGATGGGGATAATGCGGCTATCCAACGACATCAAAACCTCTTCTTCGTCCTCAATCAGTTCCATTTCGGGATGCGAAATGTTATACTTATTTTTGAACAAAGTAGGTTTGCCAAACACCAAATAAGTGGCATTTGGACGCAAATAGGCTTTGATGCCATGCACATTCCTAAACCACACCAACTCCACCGACCCACCCACATCGTCAATCAAGTTGGCAGCCAAGCGCTGTGTTTTACCTTCGCCCAGAATCTGCATATTGGCGAGTCTTCCTTTGATTTGTATGTTTGGAGATTCGGGATTGATGTCGCGCACCAAATACACTTTGGTACGGTCTTCGTAGCGAAAAGGAAAATGGTTCAACAAATCGCCCCAAGTAAAAATCTGTAATTCTTTCTGTAGCAACTCCGCCCGTTTGGGTCCCACACCTTTTAGGTATTCGATGGGCGTGTCTAAGATATGTTTGGGGTTGCTTGTATCGTTGGGCTTCGTCATGATATATTGTATGGTTATTGCGTTGCAAAGTTCTAATTTTTTTGGTAAAAAAACAATTTTTTCGCCAATAATTAGCTCCCAAAACTTAAAAAAACCGCTTATTGTGGATAATAAGCGGTTTTGGGGTGGAAATCTAATTTTTCTTGAGGTATTATTTTCATGCCCAATACAAAAGTTATCACAGAATTGTAGAGTTATTGTCTTGTTATTGCCCGACAAATAAGCCACGAAATATAGCTCCGAATACGACTTATAGGTAACAACAACATCATAAGGTACATTTGACCACAAAGCAATATGTTGGAGGTTTTTATAGAAAGACACTTGTTAGAAGCGCGGGCAATAGATGGTACTATTGGTCAATTTGTTGAACGTGCCGACATGCACCAACGAAATTTCCAAACCACCACGACCACGCGTAGCATCGGCAAGAGACGAAATATTGACATCGTAGGACAACAAAAAGCGATAATCTGCCATTTCCATGCCCACGAGCGGCGCTATGGCATCTTTGTGGCGATACCACAAACCGAAATAGGTTTTGATGGGTTGCGGCTTATGCAACGAACCACTATCTCCGATTTTTATACCTACATTGCTGCCGATTACCCATTCGGCGGCTTTCTTTTGGGTGGTATAATAGGTTGCGGGTTCGATGCTCCAATTGTTCAGCACGATAGTACCGCTGGTGTGAAACAGTAGACGCGTTCCCAAACGATTTTCGCTACCATTCAAGAAACTAATCTTGGGACGATTGACATGCAAACCCGCTGCGCCAAGATGCCACAGAATATTGTCGGCTATGCGAACATTCGCCACCATACCCGTTCCAATGTCTATATAACTCAAACGGTTGCCGATGATGTTTTCTTGGCTACTTTTATCAGGGTCAAAGTCAACTTCGTTCCATTGGCTACTAAAATAGAGCCGCCCAAAGTCTACTTGCTTTTGTACAAAAGTCAAGTTGGCACCCAACGAAAGGTAGCCCACATTGCCCAAATTGAGATGACCTGCCGCACTTGCTGCTGCCTCGTAGGTCGACAAACGTCCTGTGCCTGCTTGGTCTGCCAAAAGGCGAATGCCGCTGCCAATCCAATTACTAGTGGCTGTACGACGGTTGCGAAGCCATGCCAAATCGGCATAAGCCGACAAAGTTTGGTACGGAACAGGAACAGCATTCCATTGTGTTCGTGCATTGGCACCAAAACGGTAATCTGCCCCAAAATTACCCGTGTTGGCAGGGTTCAAACGCAACACATCGGCATAAAATTGGGTGTAATGAATATCTTGCGCCCAAACAGTAGTGCTTATAACACACCAAAAGGCTACAAAAGATACCAACATTTGGCAGTAGTGTTTCATATTCATAGAAGGTTTTAGAGGTACAAAGATAAGGTTTCTTGAGCAAAAAACAAGGGTTTTTAACAAAAAAACTTTTTCTACTATCATAATGACGCAAAAAGCCGTGTTTGGGTTGCAAACAAACAATGTGATGGGAGGAAAAAGAGGAAAATAAGGCTTTTTTTGCGACAGATAGCGATTTATGTAACTAACGTATAAAACAACAATTTTGTTGCCTATAGCTCCCTAAAAAAAATAAACCCAAAGACCATTCAGAAGCCTCTAACAGAAGAAAATACTTGTTTAGAACGACTGCTAAAGCCTTTTGTGTCCGTCCTAAAGATGATTTTGCGAACTAATACCCAAACCAATAAACACCAAACTCTCAAAATGCTTTTGTTGCTATTCTTGAGACCCAAAAGAGGCAAAAATAGTGTTTTATGTATATAGGAAAAGTATATTTATGCTCCGTATACTGCATTTCACGTAAATACGGACGTACAACATGGCACAAATGACGTTATTTGCCACGATTCGGACGTACAACATGGCACAAATGACGTTATTTGCCATGATTCGGACGTAGGACATGGCACAAATGACGTTATTTGCCATGATTCGGACGTAGGACATGGCACAAATGACGTTATTTGCCACGATTCGGAGGTAGGACATGGCACAAATGACGTTATTTGCCATGATTCGGACGTAGGACATGGCACAAATGACGTTATTTGCCACGATTCGGACGTAGGATATGGTGTAGATGGTGTTGTTTGTAATTCTGATAAAGGCATTAAAAACCTCTTATTTGTTATTATCAAAACAGACCCGATGGAATGGCAAGTTTATAGCCTAACGACAACAAAACCATTAACAAAAACCCCAATGGGGTGACAAATTTATAGCCACACGGCAATAGAACCATTAGCAAAAACCCCAACGGAGTGATATTATCCCACAAAATAGGGCATAATTTCAGTCCTTCGGGCTTTGTTTCTACTCTTAGTCCCTCTTTTGTATTACCATTGCAGCCCTTTGGACTTTGTTTGCCCAAATTTTCATAGCATTTTTACCATTACCCTTTTTCCGTACCATTAAACCATATTGTTGCCAAATCATTTTTTCGGACGAAGTGTTAGCTATGAGGCAAAAATTGGTTTTGTGGGATTTTGGGGTATTTTCGGTTGTTTTTTTGATAATTGTTTTTTCGGACGAAGTGTTAGCTATGGGACAAAAATGGTTTTTGTGGGATTTTGGGGCATTCATAATTGCTTTTTGGGCGAAAATGTGTGGTGCGGTGCTGCGATTTCTTTCGTTCGTAAAACCACATCGTTCGGACGAAGTGTTAGCTATGGGACAAAAATGGGTTTTGTGGGTTTTTGGGGCATTCATAATTGCTTTTTGGGCGAAAATGTGTGGTGCGGTGCTGCGATTTTTTTCGTTCGGAAAACCACATCGTTCGGACGAAGTGTTAGCTATGGGACAAAAATGGTTTTTGTGGGATTTTGGGGCATTCATAATTGCTTTTTGGGCGAAAATGTGTGGTGAGATGTTGCGATAATGTACTATTTGAAGAAAGGGTCATTAGCTTGCTTGGATTATAAACAAAAAAGCAGTAACGTTCGGGTGGCGAAGCGCGTTAGGGATTGTAAGGGCAGCCGTTAGGCTGGTGCTTGCACCGTAGCGTTAGCGAAGCCCTGTAAAGCCCGACCCGCAGGGAAACGCCCAAAAAAATACTTTAAAACATCGGAGCAAGGTGTGGTGATAGAGATATTATTGCGCAAAAATCCCTCCTGCTATCTATGGGATAACGGGAGGGATTTTTGCCTATTAGGGAGGGCATTAGTAGCCGCCTAAGTATTTTCGCATAAACCATTCAATAGCCAAGAGGAGTGCCAATAAACCAAAAATCCAGCGAAGATTGATGATAGATTGAGATTTAAAACTGCTATATTGCATGGGTTTGATGCTTTGTTGGGCTTTGATTTTGTTGATAAGTGTTGCTATGCTATCTGTTGCCACCACTTCGCCACCCGATTGCTGTGCCATGCCATACAATAAACGATGGTTGGCTACGGTTTGTTGGCTTTCTAATTGCAGTGCCAATACGCTAAAATTGCCGTTGGCTTTGTGTTCTACGCCATTGTATACGACTTTGGCGGTGTAGGTATAGTTGCCAACAGGGAAAAATTTGGCGTTGAGTTGATAGGCATTAGCGGTTTTGTTGAACAAAAATGGAAAGGCTTTGCCTGCTTCGTTGTAGATACTGAGCGAAACATCGGGCGTATTGATGAGTTGGTAGCTATCATTATAGAGTTCGGCATCGAAAGTAATGTTTTCGTTTTCGTTGAACACACTTTTGGGCATCGATACCTTAAATTTGCGTTTGTCGCTTTTGGCAGAGAGGTATTGCACCGATTTGGTGACAAGGTCGTTGATGGATTCGGCGTTTTGGGTAGCTTTGTATTCATAGAACTTCCAACGAAACAAGCCTTCGCCACACAATACGGCGACTTTGAAATCGGCAGCAGGCGAATAGACCAATAAGGGATAGTTGGTGGGTGTATTGCCTACCTTTTGACTAAACAACATTTGCGCACCCACACCCATTTGGTAGGTCCCAAAGGGGGCTTTGAGGGGCGGTAATTGCTCAATGGTGCTTAGGGTTTTGTTGTCGATGGTAAAGATATTGAATTTGCTATTATCAATTTTGGCACGAACGTCGTTGGGTTTGGCGCTGCCTGAATTATTGATTTGTAGCAAACTTTGCGCTCTATTAAAAGCTACAATGTCTGTTTGCTCGCTAAGGACAAAGAAAATGGGAATGTTAGCGCTTTTGAGTTGGTTGATGAGGGTTTCGGTATTGCCACCTTTGGCGGGCAAGCCGTGCAGGACTGCCACATTGAAGTCGCGCACATTGCCTTTGAAAGTGCTAATGTAGTCGGTCGTGATTTCGTAGTTCTTATTGACCTCCAATGCTTGGCGAATGGCGCTGATGTCGGGGTGTGGACTTGCTCCCAGTATCAATATCTTTTGGCGGTTGTCGACCACTTCGACATAGAAAGTCTGTTGGTTGTTGGTCAGATTTACCTCATCTTTGAGAGTAGTGAGGACGGCGGTATATTGCTGTACGCCCGCAGGCTCGGCAAGTAGCGTGATGTCTTCGCCTGCTACCCATTCGTCTTTGTTAATGGCAACAGATTTGCTAAAGACTTTGTTGGCAGTGCCTTTGCCTTTATAGATATTCAAGACAGCCGTTTCGTTGCGGCAGTTGCGGGCAGAGAGGTCGACGCGAGCAGTAAATTTGTCGCCCAAATAGGCAATGCGGTTGTGCAGTACTTTTTCTATCAACAAGTCGCGCTTGGGAGTGGTGTCGCCTAAAGCGATGCTATAGACCGGCACGCCCAATTTGGAGGTGAAATAAACAGGGTTGCTACCTTGATTATATACGCCGTCGGTTGCCATGATGACAGCTCCCAAGTTTTGGTTAGTATAGGTATTATATACAAGGTCTAAGGCTTCGGAGATATTGGTTATTTTTTCGTCATAACGCCCCAACATTGCCTCTTTGACTTGGCTACCAAAGGTATAGTTTTGTACTTGGTAGTCTTGTTTCAAGGTATTGGTGAGTTGTTCAATATTTTGGGCATATTGGTTGGCATCGGTTTGGCGAAAGGCTTGTTGCATGGACTCGGAATTGTCCTGCAAAATAACGATGTAGGGTTTGATGACCTCTACAAATTTGGAGCGAATGACAGGAGCTAATAGCAACAAGGCAATGATGCTAACCACCAAAAAACGAAAAAAAGCCAAAGGTAGAGTCCATCGGCGTGCGTTGGGCGAATTGTCACTCAGAGAAGTATCCCTGTAGTACAAAAAACCTGCATATAACAAACCCGTTAAGGCACATAGACCGATAAACCAGGCAGGATATTCTTCAAAAATGATTTGGCTCAAGGCTATTGTTGTTTGAAAGAGAATAAAAAAAAGACAGCAATCGAGTGTGTTTTCTTGAACAAAAGAAGGAGTTAAAATGCTTTTTGGGCAGGTATTTGCGCAAATAAACCGCCCATCTGCCCCAAAAAGCAAATTGAGGTGCAAAGGTACGGTTTTTTTGTGATATGGTGTTAATTTGCACTTTTTTCGTACAAAGTTAACAGTAAGGTATGGGCAAGTTTTGCTTTATCTTTCGAAGTGAGGCAAAAAGATATAAATTCAGGCAAAATAACTGCCTGACAATCAGGGAGTTATGTGTTGGCGGAAAAGGAGGGATTCGAACCCCCGGTACCGCAATGCAGTACACCTGATTTCGAGTCAGGACCATTCAACCGCTCTGGCACTTTTCCTTTGAGATGTTTTGGCAGTCACGCTTGCGGATAAGTAGGCGCTATCTGCAACAGTTGTTGATGAATCTGTTGTACTTGTGGGATAAGCAAGTGTTGTTCATCATTATAGATCACAAAATCTGAACGTTGTATTTTGGTTTCGTCGGGCAATTGGGCGGCGATGCGTTGTTGGACTTGTTCGGCACTTGCTTGGTCGCGTGTCATAGTGCGGGCGATACGCAATTCGACGGGAGCGGTGACAGTAATGATTTTGTCGACATATTGATAACTACCCGATTCGAACAGCAAAGCGGCTTCTTTGAGGATATAGGGTGATGCCTGATGTTGTTGTATCCATTCTTCTGTGTGGAGCAACACGGCAGGGTGTACCCAACTTTCCAAAGCCCGCCGAGCTTGTGGGTCGGCAAAAATTATTTTTGCCAATGCTGGTCGTTGCAGGTGTCCTTGTGGGTCATAGATGTCTTGCCCAAAAGTTGTGCGAATTTGTTCGACTAATAAGGGGTCGTGTTCCATCAGCCATTTTGCCCACTCATCTGCATAATAAACAGCAATGCCACACGTCTCAAATAGGCGGGCAACGGTTGTTTTTCCGCTTCCTATACCGCCTGTTAAACCTACTTTAAGCATTTTAACAAAAATTAAGCGCAAAGTTAAGGAATATTGGCGTAACTTTGCAACAAAATTAGTGAGATAACAAAAAAAAGTGCGTTAAACCAATGATACTGCACCCTTGTCTTACTATACGATTTGTTATTGTTTCACAAAAATAATCCCATTTGCAATGTTAAAAAAGTCTTTTCGTTCTGTCTTAGTTGCCTTTATGGTATTGTCAGGTGTTGTCTTTGTTAATCATGATGCAGTTGCTCAAGCTAATAAAGCTGAGAAAAAAGAAGCTGCTTTAGAGAAAAAACAAGCCACTTTGGAGGACTTGGGTGTTACCCAAGATCAATTGGATAAAATCAAAAACATCAAAGCTGATTTTGAAAAATCCGTACAACCGCTTCGTGCCGAATTGCGCGAAAAAGATGCCAAACTAAATACAGCACAAACCGCCGCTCGTCCTGATATGACTGCTGTCTACAAAATGATTGACGATATGGTGGTTATCAAAGCTAATATCGAGAAAAAAGAGGCAAGTATGCACCAAGAAATTCGCAAACTGCTCACCGACGACCAACGCATTAAATACGACTCAAAGGTATTTAAAAACAATGCTAAAGGCAAAGGTAAAGGTAAAGGCAAAGGTAAAGGCGGACAAAGATAGGCATCAAAAACGCTTATCATAGTATTACACCTTTCTTTTTTTGTGTGTATCCACAACACGGCTGAATCACGATGATTTAGCCGTGTTTTTTTTGCGCCCATACATTCTCGGAGGACAAAGTTTTTATCACAAACAACCTTCCGCTTATTCTATCACTGCAATACACTTCAGCTCAATGGCGATAGGAGTGGGCAGGGAGGTGATGCCTACTGTTGTGCGGCAAGGTTGATTGTCCTTAAAGTATTCGGCATAGAGGCGGTTATAGGTGGCAAAGTCGCGCTGCATATTGACCAAAAAAACGGTGACATCTACCAGATTTTCCCAGCGAGCGCCCGCACTTTCCAACACAGCCCGAACGTTCTGAAAAACAGAATGGCACTGTGCCTCAAAGTCAAATACCACAAAATTGCCCCACTTGTCAAAAGTCACCCCCGGAATAGAGGTGCTATCTTTGGGGTCGCGCGGTCCAATGCCCGATAAAAATAACAGATTACCCACGCGTCGCGTATAGGGATATAACCCCACCGGCTGTGGAGCTTGTGGTGTTTGCTCATGCGTATTTTCCATAATAGAAATGGTGCTAATGGTTGTATAAATGTTTAAGTTGATAGATTGTTTGTACTGGGTCGGGTGCATTGAACACACTACTGCCCGCCACCAACACATTGGCACCTGCTTGCAAAAGTGTGCGAGCGTTTTGCAGACTCACTCCCCCGTCAATGGTAATAAGGCAAGATGTTTCGCTTTCCACAATAAGATGTTTTAGTTTTTTGATTTTTTCTATTGTTTGTGGAATAAATGCCTGACCGCCAAATCCTGGATTAACCGACATAAGGCAAACAATATCTGTTTCAAAAATGATGTCTTCCAACACTTGTATGGGCGTGTGTGGGTTGAGTGCCACACCTGCTTTCATACCCAACTGTTGGATTTGTTGTAAAGTGCGGTGCAAATGCGTGCAGGCTTCATAATGCACAATAATGTGTGCAGCACCCGCATCGCGAAAAGCAGACAAGTATTTTTCGGGTTGCACAATCATCAAATGCACGTCCAAGGGCTTTTGGGCGTGTTGTGCCATTGCCCTCACCACAGGCAAGCCAAATGATATGTTCGGAACAAACACACCGTCCATAATATCTACATGCAACCAATCGGCTGCACTTTCGTTAATCATTTCGGTGTCGCGTTGCAAGTTAGCGAAGTCTGCCGATAACATAGAAGGAGCTATAATAGGTGCATGTTTTGCCATATCTTTTCAAATTTTAGGAAAGGTGAACAACAAAAATGATACATCGACAAGCAGAATGGTGACAAAAACACAAAATTACGGAAACTTAGTAGACATAAAGAAAGTAGCAAAATAGCAGAAAACGGTGGTCGAGCGCACTTTCGTCCACAAACAACCACCCAAAGGCGTTTTAAACCGTCCGACGTTCAGGAACAAAAATATATAGTAACAAAAACAACAAAGCTACTAATAATGGATATTGGAAATAAGATTCATAGTCGCTAAAGCTGCGGCTCGCAAAACTTTGTTTTTCTATGCGATTAAGGCGTGTGTTAAGATCTGCCAATTCGTTGCGTTTGCCTTCTATCCGAAGGTATTCACCACCTGTTATTTGTGCCACCTCTTGCAACGCCGACTCGTTGAGTTGTGTCATAATGGTATTGCCGTTGGCATCATGTTTTTCGCCCACATATTGACCGTTGGCATACACAGGAATCGTAGCACCTTGTTTCGTTCCGATACCCAGCGAAAAAATAAGCAAATTGGCTTTTTGTGCGGCTTGAGCGGCGGCGGCGATTTCTTGGGCATGGTCTTCGCCGTCCGACAAAATGAACAAAGCCTTTTGGTGTGGTGTGGCGTTGGTTTGTTTTTCTGTTTCCTCAAAGATTTGCAGGCTCAAATCGATGGCATCAGCAATAGCCGTGCCTTGTGTGGCTACCATATCGGGCGAGAGCGTTTTGAGCAACAATTTGGCAGCGCTATAGTCATTCGTTAGCGGCATTTGCAGATAAGCATTGCCCGCAAAAACAATCAAACCAATGCGGTCATTAGCGCGTGTGTCTATGATTCGTTGCACCAACTGCTGCGCCCGCTCCAATCGGTTGGGCTGCACATCTTTTGCCAACATACTGCGCGACACATCAACCGCTATCATAATATCAATGCCCGATTGCTCTACGTTTTGCATTTTTGTGCCAAGTTGAGGATTTGACAAAGCAACAATAGCCGCCGCAAAACACCCCAGCAAACACACCAAACGCCACCACAAAGCACGCTCCGAAAAGCCCAACAATAGGTGCGTCCAGCCATGTTCCGAACCCAACCGCTGTAGCGCCCCTTTGCGCCAGCGCATCGCCAGCACAAACAAGACCACCAACACAGGTAGCAGCAACAATAGATATAGATAATGCGGATTTTCGAACCGAAACATCAAAAGTAGGTATGGGATAAATGGGGGGCAAAGTTAGTATATTTTGTCGTACAAAAAAAACAACCCCACCTTTTTGAGAACTAAATTTCTATATCTTGCAAAAAATAAACCATCTTTGTTGCCCAAAGAGAATAAAAACAAGCTCAACAATGTCTATAAGAAATCAAATAAAACAACAATGTCCGATAAAAAGATAATTTATTTGGGCGTTTCCCTGCGGGTCGGGCTGCTATGGGCTTCGCTATGCTTGGTGCTGCGTTGCTCTCCGCACTGGCTAACGCCACCCTCCGCATCCCTAACGCGCTTCGCCATTCGAGCGCTTTGTCATGATTCTTTTTTTGCGGCGGCTAATGCCTCATGCAAAACATTTCGTCCATTTTTTTCCACACAACGAACATGAATTTGTCCTTCGAAGAAATTTTTATGACCTATCGCAACATGGTGTTCAATTTGTGTTTGCATTATGTTCAGCGCCCCGAAGATGCCGAAGAAATTGCGCAAGATGTGTTTGTAGTAGTTCACCAAAAATATGCCACTTTTCAAGGACATGCCAGCCTCAAGACATGGATTTATCGCATTACCATCAACCATTGTTTAGATTTTCTCAAAGCCCAAAAACGCCAGAAACGCTTTGCTTTGTTCCTCTCATGGTATCGCCCCAACGGCACCACACCCGCCATAGACCTCCCCGACCAGCAACACCCTGGCATTGCTTTGGAGCAAAAAGAAAGCCTAACAACACTGCTACAATGTATTAACGATTTGCCCGAACAACAAAAAACAGCAGTTATTTTGCTCAAAATAGAACAAAAAACCACCGCCGAAACTGCCGAAATTATGCAATTAAGTCCCAAAGCTGTGGAGAGCCTTTTGCAACGCGCCAAAAAAAAGTTGCTCGAAAAATTGCCACCTCGCGAAGGATAAATTTTTTTTTGTCGTCTAATACAACATGAAAGACCCATTCCAAGATTTATCGCACTTTCGTCCAATAGCACCTCCCGCCGATTTGTACCAAAAAATTATGGACAAAGTAGCGCAACAAGAAGCCGACCGCCTACCTGTCCGCTATGTCCGTATTGCAGCAATAATCCTATTTTTTTTGTGGGGAGCTACCTTTTGGTTGTTACTACAGCCCACTGCCGTCACTGCCGCCGCCGATTCCGACACTTTCAACCTATATCCTACCAACAATTTGTACTATGAATAAAATCCGTTTTTATCAGTTATTGGTGGGCATGTTGTTGTTGCTCAATGGACTACTTTGGGTGGGAGCCTACCTTC
Source organism: Chitinophagales bacterium (assembly GCA_016787295.1). Lineage (GTDB taxonomy): Bacteria > Bacteroidota > Bacteroidia > Chitinophagales > UBA2359 > JAEUUX01. The sequence continues at coordinate 19,058 of JAEUUX010000146.1, read as the reverse complement.
GTCGCCCACCACATTCGCCACACGACCGCCCACGCCAAATTGTCATCGAACGCCTACAGTTCAATGACCAACAAATCAAACAATATGATGTGTTGATACAGCAGCATCGCCAAAAAATAAGAATAAAAGACAGCACCATTCGCTCCCTCAAAAACCAGCTATACGCTTTAACAACCATTACACCTCCCAAACAAACAACCGTCGACTCTTTGACCACTCTTATTGGCGAACAACAAAAAGCAATAGAAATCATTCACTACCAACATTTCACGGACATTCGCACCCTTTGTCAGCCGCAACAACTCCCGCGTTTTGAGCAGTTGACAAAAGACCTAAGCTCCATTTTTGCACCCCATCACCCTCCCAAAAAATGATAATTCGTTGTTTATTTTTTTTATTGTTGTGTAGCAATGTGGCAATTGCACAAAAAAACCGCGCTTTGGACATACAGTTGTTGTTTCAGGGACAAAAATTGGTATTGGATAGCAGTTATTGGATAGCACAAAAACAAGATAGCATACAAATCAGTACTTGTAAATTTTATTTGTCAAACATAGAATTGTTGCAAGATGGCGAAGTGGTGTTTCGTCCCACAAAAAAACATTTTTTGATAGATATTAGCCAACCCAACTCCCTTTCTATTGACCTATCAAACAAAAAAAAGCTTGTTTTTAACCAATTTCGCTATACTTTGGGCATAGATTCGACAACCCAAGTAGCCGGCGCAATGGGCAAAGATTTAGACCCCGTTAATGGCATGTATTGGACATGGCAAAGCGGTTATATCAACTGCAAAATAGAAGGATATAGTTCCCATTGTACCACCCGAAACCATTTTTTTCAATACCATTTGGGCGGTTATCAAGCGCCTTTTAGCACTCAAAAAACCTGCACTTTGCTCCTCAATAGCCAACAAGACCAATGGATATTGTATTTCGATATAGCGCGTTTTTTGGAACAAACAGACCTTGTTCGCCTGCCCGAAATCATGTCACCACAAGCTGAAGCCGTGCGCTTGGCACACATAGTGGCACAACTTTTTTCTACCAAACCATGAACAAAAAAATGGCTATGATGTGTTGCTGCATGGTGTTTGCAGTAGCCTGTCGCACCATGTCACACCTATTTAGTCCGCCTTCCTACTTTCCGCCGCCGCACTACGATTTTAAGCAAAACCCATTGGACAAAGATAAAGTACTTTTGGGCAGAATTTTGTTTTATGACCCTATTTTGTCACAAGATAACACAATTTCGTGTGCTTCGTGCCATTCGCCCTACAACAGCTTTGCCCACACCGACCACGCGCTAAGTCATGGTATTGGCGACAAAATTGGGACACGCAACGCGCCCGCTTTGCTGAATTTGGCATGGCACGAACGTTTTATGTGGGACGGAGCTATTCATCATTTAGACATGCAAGCCCTTGCTCCGATTACACACCCTTTGGAGATGGCAGAGAGTATGCCAAACGTCGTCAAAAAATTGGAGAAAGAGGCTTTGTATCCACCTTTGTTCAAAAAAGCTTTTGGTGACAGCACCGTGACAGGAGAAAATTTGCTCAAAGCCTTGGCACAATTTCAATTGACATTGGTGAGTAACCAAGCAAAGTTTGACAGCGTGATGCGAAAACAAAGCCATTTTACAGAACAAGAACAACATGGTTATGTTTTGTTTGACCAACATTGTTCAACGTGTCACCCGCCGCCTTTGTTTTCTACCTACCAATTTGCTAATAACGGATTGCCGCTCGATACGGTTTTGAAAGATTATGGCAAAATGAAAATCACGCAAAACCATGCCGATTCGTTGTTGTTTAAAATCCCTACGCTCCGAAATTGGGAATATACTGCACCTTATATGCATGATGGTCGTTTCCAAAAAATCCAACAAGTATTGCAACATTATACCAAAAATATACAAAAAAGTGCCACTTTGAGCAAGGAACTGCAAAATGGTGTGGTGCTTTCTGCCAACGAAAAAATTGACCTTATTGCTTTTTTGCTTACGCTTAACGACCGCCATTTTGTGTTTAATCCTGCTGTTGCTTTTCCCAAAACGTATTTGTTGGATAAAAAAAATAGCTCATCTTCGAATGGCGAAGTGCAGTAGGAAGATTATTGGAGTATTTTGTAAAAATTGATGTATAGAACCACATAGAGTAAACGGTTTTCTTGAGATACTATTCGGTGCTTAATTTTTTATTAGCGTAGGGTTTAAACCCTACACTAAGAAGAAAGCATAGGTTTCCCCTACATTTTGCGAGCAAACCCCTACGTTACGCGAGGTACTTGGGATATATCCATCATAAACACAGTCATATTGTAAAAAACAGATAAACTATGAGACATTTTGTAATGATTTTTGGGCTTGCTGCCTTGTTTACGGGACAGGTATTGGCACAAACAAACCCTGTTATCACATCTTGGTTGCTCAACAATACCACAACAGGTAGCTATTATACACAGGGCAACTCCACACCGGTGGGCAACAACATTTTGGTTAATTGTCAATCGGTGCGGTACTCTTCTTCTTGGGCTTATATAGCAACGCGTGGTGTCCCAGCTTATCCTACGGGACCATTTTTGGACGGTAATCCTTCGCAAGCAAGTGACCAAAACGGAATTTTTAAACTTCCACTTAACCCACAACAAAACACAGGCACGGCAACAGCAACGACAGGCGGTAATATCGGCTTGTTTATTAATGGTGTGGCATTGTTTGACTATCGCGACGGTGTGGCGTGGAACACAACGACCAATGCGCTTTGTGGTGGTCCTGGTAACACTCCTTGTAGTGGCACAACCTATTGGAATCGCGATGCCATTGTTGCAGAACGAAGCGGTTTTGACTGTGCCAAAGGACACCCTGCTATGGGCAACTATCACCACCATCAAAACCCGAGTGCTTTTGATATGGATTTGACGGTCATTTCAACTATATGTACTTTGTATGATTCCGATGCTTTGTATACTATAGATAATACGGAGCATTCGCCTTTGTTGGGTTTTGCTTATGATGGCTTTCCTATATATGGCGCTTATGCTTATCAGAATGCAGATGGAACAGGAGGAATTGTACGTATAAAATCGGGTTATCAATTGCGCAACATCACCACACGCACCCATTGGGCAGATGGTACTGATGTGCCAAACGGACCTAATGTGAGTACGACTTACCCATTGGGATATTTCCGCGAGGACTATGAGTTTGTTTCACACCCTGATGATGCCAGCTATTTGGACGAGCATAATGGCAGATATTGTTATACGCCCGAATATCCTTGTGGTACTTATGCCTATTTCTGTACGGTTGATGCTAACCACAATTCTGCCTATCCTTATGCAGTTGGACCAACTTTTTATGGTGTGAAAAATGCGCAAAAAGTGACAAGTATCACTGAAACCACCACCACCTATACACCAGTAGCTTGTACTACGCCTAATCCGAGTATCAGTGGCAATACAACAGCTTGTGTGGGAACTTCGCAAACTTATTCGGTGGCAGCAGGTCCGACAGGGACTGCCTATCAATGGAACATCACAGGTGACTACACCGTTGTAGACGGTTGTACTTTGTGTGACAATACTTGTACAATTATCTGGAATGGTAGTGTGGGCAACATTTCTCTACAACAAACAAATCCTTAATTAATGAAAATAAATAGTTATTTGGGAATATTGGCAATGTGTGTGCTGGTGATGTATGCACTACCCACACAAGCTCAAACCTTAGACCAACACCAAATCCACAGCCGAAGCAAGGTGAGCAATGTTATCAAAGCGTTCTATGAACCTTTGAATGATATTGTGGTGGTGCAGGCAAAGGGATTGGTACGGAACAATTTACCTATCCAATTGCTTGATGCACAAAAAAATGTTTTGCAAAATAAAACTATTTATCAGGGTAGCACCATTGTTTTTTTTGATGTGCAAACGCTCTATGAAGGTAGTTATACGGTGGTGGCACAAAATGGTGAGCCGCCACAACAAATAACTATTGAAATTCGTCGACAACCATAAGGAATAAGGTATTTTATAGTGCTACAAGACATTTTTTGTTGGTACGGAGAAAATGCTAGTAAAGCCAAAAAAATTATCCCTTCGCAAGCAAAATGCCTGTGAAGGGATTTTTTTGTTATATATGGCTGAGTTTATGAGGCTTTGATTATTTTTTGGACGGCTCTTGTGCCTGTTTGGTGGTTGATAATAGTTACCCAATAGCAACCCTTTGTCCAATTGGAAGTAGCAATGTTGAGTTCGGTGGCGTTTGAGAGGTATTGTTGGTAGACGATTTGTCCTATGGTGTTGCTAATTTGTATGGTATATGGCATGTTGCTTGAGTTGAGAAGTGGTGAGATAAGAAGAAATTGGTCGACGAGGGTTGGGCGGACTTGCCAGCCCATGGCAGTGGGAGTGATAGGAGTATCGATGCCTACTTGTAAGTTATAAGGGTCATTGGTGGGTAGGTTGCAGGTGGTTGCGGGAATGGCAGAGAATATGGCTTCAGGAGGGCAAAGGGCTTGGGGTGTAGGTGGTGTGTAGATGAGATGTCGTTGAACATTGTTTTCATTACACAGCGTTGTCTTGATAATAAATGCCAATAGTTCGGGTTTGGCAGCCTCCAAAAAACCACCTATAAAAACATCGTGCGAACAATTTTCGCCTGTTATTAGTTCATAATTAGCGCCAATAGACTCTAAACGTTCGACAATAGGACAGGCTCCATACATTCGAGGAAAAGGCTCACCTGAACAGCATTCTGCTATATAATCATGATCGTATGGCACAACACCGTCGTGCGTGCCATGTACTAATATTGTTGAGACATTGCTTTCATCGGGATCTATCCAATCGGTGTAGTAAATGGCACCTGATAAAGGCATGCAGGCGCGAATGCCATTAGCAGGTACGTATGGTTCAGCAAGAGGGCAGGTGGGGCATACGGAAGCTATCTCATCAGCATCGGTATATGCCAAATTCAAGGCTGTTAATGCTCCCGCGCTATGTCCTCCTACAATGATGTTTTGGGAATCTATATGATAATCGTCTTCTTTATTTTGCAGGAAACGGATAGCATCAGAAACGTCTATCATGGCAGTATAAGCCCTAAACAACAAGTTGCCCCATTCCACAGAGCAAGGATAAGATGTTGCCCCTGCAAATAGACAATCTGAGGTAACGCATAATCTATAGTCCACAGTAGCTGCAATGAAACCTGCTTGTGCGGTTTCTTGTGCCAAAGCCGAAAAATCTGTCAAACTTCCGCCAATAAAAAAACCACCATGGATATATACCACCAAAGGACGTTTTTCGTCAGGTGCTAAATCGGTAGGATAATAGACTTGTAAAGGTATATTGACGGTAGTGGGAATACCCAAAACGTTTGTAACGATGGTTGTTTTGTAGATCAATGTTTCGAAAGCTGTTTGATGTTCTAAATTGTCGACAATTACGGTATTGTCATCAACACAACTGCCTTGAGCCATTAAGTTGTGATACGAAAAAAGAAAATTGTAGGATAAGAATAAGTAAAGTAAAATGGAATTTTTCATAAGAGCGTATTTAAATTAGATAAACAATATAGTTTGGAGTTCGTTTGTAACATAAAAACGATAGGTTTCAATATGGTCACATTTTGTAACTGTTTTATTAGTATATAGTGTTGGCATCGCAAGTTGTCATCAGCTATTTCATCTTGCTTTAGTGGGTTTTCGTCAATTATCATTTGCCACTTGGTGCCTAATTTGGGCTTTTCGTCAGTTATTTGTGGGTTTTCGTCCCAAAACAAAAAAACTGCTTTTTGTGTTTTTTACTACACAAAAAGCAGTTTTCGTTGCTTAGACCAATAGGTATTTTTAGCGACGTTTTAAGTTAAAAAACTTCATTCGGTAATCGGTTCGGACTTCGCCTTTGCTAATTCGTTCTAATTTCTTTTTGATAAGCTGTTTTTTCAATGCCGACAGATGGTCGGTAAACAAAATACCTTCTATATGGTCGTATTCGTGTTGTATGACTCGGGCAGCAAAGCCGCTAAATTCGGCTTCGTGGATTTGGAAGTTTTCGTCCTGATAGCGAATTTTAATGCTTTCGGGACGAGTCACATCTTCGCGAATGTGTGGGATACTCAAACAACCTTCGTTGTAAGCATATTTTTTGCCTGTTTTGTCTATCATTTCAGGATTGATAAACACTTGTTTAATACCATTTTCGGCGGGCAAATCGCTATCATCATCGCCTTCGTCGTGTTCGAGCTGGGCGGTATCGACAATAAACAAACGAATGGATAAATCGACTTGGGGTGCAGCCAAACCTACGCCCCGAGCATTGTACATTGTCTCGAACATATCATTGATAAGGAGCGAAAGTCCGGGATAATCAGCAGGAATGGTGACGGCTTTTTTGATAAGTACAGGAGACCCGTAGGCAACTATAGGTAAAATCATAGTTTATAGTAGAATTAGGAATAAGCATACCAAATACTTGGCATTAGGAAAAAAAACATGAATACTTTGATACAGTGAAATTGCTTTGGGAAATGGCATCTTTTTCAGCGGTGCAAAGGTACGATATTTGTGGCATAAAACAAAATTTTGCAAATTGTTGAAGTCTATATCTGCGAAATTAGCACTCATACTCATAGCGTAGTTAGTAAAATTTTGAAACAATAAATTACTTTGTTCTCCGCTATGTGTCACAAAAATAAACAATACCAATGTTAAAAATATTGTAAGACATAAGTGCCTGATAATCAGGTAGTTGTATAGTGTTTGTTGAATAAAATTGGCATGAATTGTGGTGATATGTAGATATAAAAAAAGGTCAATAGCCGCATTTTTTCGCTATTAACCTTTTTTTATGTTGTTGTCATTTTGTTTTATAATTGACGGTATTTGTTTTATTTTTTAGCACTCAAGATGCTTTTATAGCGTGTTTCATCTTTGCAGACTTTAATGGCTTCGGCTACTTCGGGGTCGGTGCTTAAGCTGGCTTCTACTTTACCTTTTTGGAAATAATAACGCCCAATAATTTCTTGGGTCAATTGTTGTTTAATTTCCTCTTTATTGGTATAAAGTTCTCTTTTCTTTTCAGCTTTCACCTTTTCGCTCAATTGGGCTATCAGGTCTTGTACTTTTTTGTCATACTGTTCGCGTGTAGCCATTTTTTTGAGTTTATCTATGCTTGTTTCGGTTTGTGTGGGATATTCGAAGTTTTTGCTTTCGACAAACTTCACGAAATCGTTATATTCTGTATCGGTGAGAGCAAAGTTTTTGGCTTCGGTAATGCTTGGGTGTTGACGTTGATATTGGTTAGCAAAATCAAAGTAGAGGTGTTTTTCAGCTAAGGTTTTAGCTAAGGTACTGCTACTTTTTTTCTCGACTTTTAGGTCGGGGTCAACGCCGCTACCGTCATAGACTGTTCGTCCGCCTTTGGTTTTGAATGCGGTTCGCAACGAATCGGGTACTTTAGCAGCTCCTTCATCGGTATAGCGTTTGGCATAGTTAATTGCCTGTACACAACGTCCGCTGGGCGTGAGGTAGCGTGCTACGGTGAGTTTAAATTGGTTGCCATAGCCAATATCGCGCGTTTGCTGCACCAAACCTTTGCCAAAACTTCGTTGTCCGACGATGATGGCGCGGTCTAAGTCTTGCAGCGAACCTGCTGTGATTTCGGAGGCAGAAGCTGAACGGTCATTAACCAAAACAGCCACAGGAAGGTCGGTAATGAGCGGTTCGTGTTGTGTAGAATAGTCTTTGTTATATTCATCGACTCTTCCTTTCATCTGCACGATGAGTTGGTTTTTGGGAACGAATATATTCACCAAATCAACCGATTCGGTGAGCAAACCGCCACCATTGCCGCGCAAATCCAAGATAAGCGCTTTGAGGTCGTGTTTGCTTTTTAGTTCTTCTATGGCATCGTATACTTCTTGGGAGCAGTCGGGACGCATAAAAGTCGTGAGTTTGACATAGCCTGTGTGTTCATCAACCATTTCGAAGTGTGGCACGGCTTTGGTTTCTTCACGTGTGCGGCTCACACTCACCGTTTTGGGAGCGGTTTCGCCATTGGGCAGATAAGTGATTTTTACTTCGGTATCGACTTGTCCTTGCAAAGCTTTTTTCAATTCGTCGACGGTGCGTTTGTCTATGGGGCTGCCATTGATAGCTGTGATTTGGTCGCCTGCGCGCAAACCAGCCTTGAAGGCAGGCAAATCTTCAGACACGTCGCCAATATACATTTTATCGTTATAGTTAAGAATAGTTGCACCGATGAAGCCCATTGTTTCGTTTTGTTCGAGGCGATACGATTCTATGTCGGCGGCGGTAATGTAGTTGGTATAAGGGTCTAAGGATTTGAGCATTGACTCAATACCTTTTCGCATGGTGGCGGCAGGTTCTATTTGGTCAACATAGTATTCGTTGAGGGTTTGGTAGACAGCGGCATAGACCTCTATGTTTTTGATAAGTTCAAAATAACGGCTATTATCGCTGAAGGCAGTCGTCAGACTTGCTACTGCAAAAAGGCACATCGCCAGAGCAATGTTGCGAATATATTTTTGGAACATGTTGCTATTTGTAAAGTTTGTTGGGTGTTTTTTTATTTTTGGAGTGAGCGCGAATAGGTATTTTTATCGTTCAATATACTGGTAGCTTTTTTCAGCACCAAATCATCTTCTAAGGATTCTTTGATTTCGCCCACTTGGTAGAAATAACGTTTCACGATTTCGTACTCCAACCATTTTTTGATTTCGGCTTTAAACTTATCGAGGTCGTTGCCTTTGTCGTTGCTCATTTGAACTTTAATGGCATTGATTTGACTACTCAAAGCGGCATCATATTTTTCTTTTTGTGCCGTTTCTTGGAGCGTTTTTAATAGTTCTTCGCTTCGGGTAGTATAGTCGTTTTCTTTGCCTGCCAAAAAATTCACAAAATCACTGTATTCGGCATCAGAGAGTTCAAATTGTTCTGGTGGAGGAATTTGGTCGTGTTTCATGCGATATTGTGTTGCATAATCAAACACCAATTGTTTGCTCAACAAACTAATCGTTACATTAGCAGGAATGGGTTCATCTACCTCAAAATCGGGACGAATACCACCTGCGTCATAGACCGTTCTGCCGTCTGATGTTTTGAAGGCTTTGTGCAAAGAGTCTGGCTTGTCGACCATCTCTTCAAACATTTTTTCGGGATTAAAACCTTTGGAGTAGTCAATTTCTTGTATGCAGCGTCCACTTGGAAGGTAATACTTAGCGGTAGTCAATTTTACTTTGGTGTTGTAGTTAATTGCTCGTGTGCTTTGTACCAAACCCTTACCAAAACTTCTTCTACCAACAATCACGCCTCTGTCCAAATCTTGGATAGTGCCTGCTACGATTTCGGCAGCAGAGGCAGACCCATCATCTATCAACACCACCAAAGGTATATTGGTATCGACGGGTGAATTAGTTGTTTTGTAGCTTTGGCTGTGGGAATTATTTCTGCCACGTGTGCTAACAACTTCTTTACCTTGAGGAATAAAGATGTTGGCAGTATTGACTGCTTCGTCCAACAAACCGCCGGGATTGCCGCGCAAGTCAAACACCAATGATTCTATATGGTATTGGTCTTTGAGTTCTTTGAGAGCATTGCCAACCTCCTTACTACAGTTTTCGGTAAAACTATTGAGGCGGATATAGCCTGTTTTGTTGTCCAACAAACCATAATAAGGCACGCTTTTAATATGGATTTCTTGTCTTTTGACTATTTTGGTCAAAGGTTTTGTTTCGCCGAGCCTTTCGATGAGCAATGTTACTTCGGTATTAGGTCTGCCCTTGAGCAGTTTGCTCACCTCTTCGGTATTTTTCTTTTTGACAGATGTGCCATCTATCTCAAGGATTTTGTCACCTGCTCGTAAGCCAGCTTTGTCGGCAGGAAAACCCTCATAAGGTTCATCAATCATTACGTAGTCACCTACTTGTTTGATGAGCGCCCCAACGCCGCCATAGCGACCTGTGGTGGTCATTTTGTAGCTTTCTATGTTTTCTTCGTCTATGAAATCGGTATAGGGGTCAAGCGAGCCGGTCATGCCATCGATGCCTGTTCGAATGAGCTTGCTGGGCGAAATGGGGTCAACATACGAAGCGTTGAGTTCCTTCATAATGTTGGTAAAAATCTCTAAATTTTTGATGATTTCAAATTGGTCATCTTTGAAACTAAATCCGATTGCTGCGGTCAAGCACAAAGCAATTGACCACTGCCAGTGTTTTTTTAATGGCATATATGACATAATTTTTTATTGCGACACACAAACGCTTATTGGGCAACAAAATTGCGGCTTTTTTGTGACATACCCAAATGTCTTAACAAAGTTTAACGGTAGTGCTTGCTTATGGAGTGCAATCTGCCAGTCGTTTTTTGTCCACAAAAAGAAACGCCGTGTGTGAAAAGTAATGTTATATTTGGGTGCTTAATGGCAGATACTTGCCGAAGCTACGCTAATTTGTTATACGATAAAAAGGTGAGTTTGGCTCGATTATGAACCGTTTTTTGTTGTACATTTTGTTTTCATATAAAAAAAATGCGCATAAATTGCCCGCCAAGAATAGTATCCTCAGCGGGCAATAATTTTAGGTAGCATGATTAATATAATACTATTGAGAACAACAAAAATAAGTGAATACTAGAACTTTTGAGCTTTGCCCCAGCAATTTAAGGCACATGAATAGTAATGGTTTGTGATTTATTATTAGTTTCATTGGATTCATTGATGTCGCCGTATGTTGCGTCAGGTAGATCTTCGTAACTACAGTTGGGTAGGTCGGCTTGGACGCGTATGTTCATATAAGGTGATATAGCAACTAACGAAGCAGCAAACTCGCCTGTTAAAGAGCCTTCTATGGTAGCGCTTTGTCCGGGTTGAAGTATTGGAATTTTGGCACAACCATCTATACCTTCAACAGGGTCGCCCAAGTCACATGAACGCATAGTAGCTGCGTTGCCTTGATTTTTTACAACCGCTTTATAAGATATTGTATATCGTTTGTAAGGTTTGTTATTTACCGTAACATTGGTAAATATGGTGGAACCTTTTGTAAAAGAGGTGACCACTAAATCGGGACGATTAATAACGACCGAAGGAGCAAGTGTATATATGTTTTGTGTAGGGGCTTGGGTGTTATTTTGGGCAAAAATGGTTATGGGTGATAAACAAGCAAATAATGTAAACAAGCAAAAAAGTAATTTTTTTTTCATGGCTATCAATGTTATTAGGTAAATGAAATTATTCTCAAAAAGGAGATGTATCATCTATATACCAAGCATTATGAGATGTGTTACCTCATAATGCAAATAATATGAAAAAAAAAACCATTTTTTTATTTTGACATAGCCAACTGATAGGCAGGCACTAAATTAGGTGCTTTTTCGTGCAACAATTGGAGGTATAAATCTGCCATATCGCGCGTTAGGCGGCGGTAGCTGTAGCGGTTATCTACAAAATTGGCACCTGCTTGTCCCATTTTTCGGCGCAAATGACTGTTGTTGCACAAACGGCGCAAGTTGTTGGCAAAGGCAACGACATCGCCCGATGGGGACAATAAGGCTGTTTTGCCCACTTGTACCACGTCGCGCACGCCCCCCACTTCGGTACTTACCACAGGGCGGTTAGCAGCTTGTGCCTCGATGAGGCTCACGGGTGTTCCTTCGTTCAGCGAAGAAAGTGCCACAATGTCCAAACCTGCATACACTTCATCAACTTCGCGTATCCAAGAGGTGAAAGTGACGGTGGCTTTATTGCCTGCTATGGCTGCCTGATAATTGCAACTGCTTAACTGCAACTCTTGTGCCAACTGTTCGATGGTGGAGCGTTCCTCTCCATCACCCACTACAAACACACGCAATTTTTGTGCGCCTTGTTGTTGTAATAATTGGATAGCCTGCAAAAACAAAGCATGGTTTTTGATAGGCACTAAACGTCCCACGATACCGATGGCTATTTCGTCGTCGGCAAGGTGATATTTATGCCTAAAATCGATGCGCTTATTCACTTGGTTATCCTTAAATCGGCTCAAATCGAAGCCCAAAGGAATCGTAGCGATTTTATCGGCGGCACATATCTGATACACCTGACTCAATTCTTGTTTTTGAGCTTCGCTAATGGCAACAATACGACTACTTAGGCGCGCCAAAAAACGCTCTATTTCCAAAAATAAGCGCGTTTTGGTAGCTCCAAAATAAGAGTGGAATACATGCCCATGAAAGGTATGCAGAATCACGGGGACACCCGTATCGTAGGCAGCCAAGCGCCCCAAAGTACCTGCTTTGGCGGCGTGTGTATGCACAATATCGGGGCGAAATTCTTTGATGATTTGTTTGATTTCGCGGTAGGCTGTTAGGTCTTTTAGGGGGCTAATATCGCGGTACATATTAGCAATATAGCGCGGCTTTATACCCAAATCGTCTAAGATAAACTCAGAACTTTCCTCGCTATCATCTATCATGCCCGACACCAAAAGAGTCTCAAATTGGGGCTGTAGATGGTGGGTAAGGTAGGCAACATTAAAAGTCGGACCACCAAGATTTAGTCGGTTGATGATTCGTAAAATTCGCGGCATTGGCACTTTTGTTTTGGTAAGGGGTAGAACAGAAAATACAGCTAATTAACTAATTAGTTATTGCTATATTTGTCTAAATCGCTTAATAATTGTTGTGGTATACACACAGTTTTTACCAAGTTTTCGTTTGGCGAAACAAATTTACAAAAACTTCTTAATATACCGTCTACTTTTGCCCGTTATTTTTGCAAAATTATTTTATTGTTAGAACGTCCAATAGAGTTGTTATGGATTTTTATTTTTGTATTATGCTGAAATTCAGTTTGTTATATAGTAAAAAAAAAGTAAATTGTTGAAAAAAAATGAAAAAAATCAATTATGCCAAAACAAAAAAAAATTACTTTTGGAAAGACTAAATATAGTAAGATGTTAGATAAATCCAAGATGGTGATAGGAGAGGAGTGAGACGCTTCTATCAAAATTAAATGGGTATTTGATAATTGTTTTTTTAGTCTGCGCAAAAAACCGTACCTTTGCACACGCTACAGCATCGTTCTTTTTTCTTTGTTTTTTTTTAACTTTATCGATAATAATTTGGTGACAACACAGCCTGCTACCGTTGAGAGCCGTTCTGCTTTTTTTAACTATAAAAACAAGCAAATCCATTATCTACAATTTGGTAATGGTGCAAAAAAAATGATTGCCTTGCATGGTTATGGCGACCGTGCAGAACTTTTTTTGCCCATTGCTCCTGCCCTAAGTCAGCACTATACTGTCTATGCCATTGACTTGCCTTATCATGGCGATACGGTGTGGGATACCAACGATTTGTATTCGTTGGCAGATGTGGTGGGCATGATAGATCATTTGCGACAAAACGAAAATATCGAGCGTTTTTCCTTGATGGGTTATAGTATGGGCGGCAAAGTGGCTTTGGGACTCATACCGCTTTATATACAGCACATAGACGACTTGATTTTGTTGGCAGGAGCAGGTATTCGTTGGGCGGATATGGCATATCGTGTGCCTTTGTGGATGGCGCATCGCATTGGGAGTTTTGTTGAGCGTCCGCATACCTTTATGGCAATGCTACATCAAGCTCGCAAACGCCGTTTGATTGGGCATAGCGTATTCAAAATGTATAGTTTGTTTATGGAAAAAGAAAGCCGCCGCCGCAAGTTGTATCACACATGGCTGTCTTTGTATGACTTCAAAATTTCGATTAGTCACATACAACAGTTGTTAAATCAATACCAAGTGGCAGTATATTTGCTGCATGGTGCCAAAGACCAAGCCGTGCCATTGTCAGATTCTATATTTTTTGCCAAAAAGCTCAAAAAAGCACAGTTGACCATTCTCGACGATGGACATTGGTTCATCAAAGAATCGCTAAACAAACAATTATCGAAACTATTTCATTAGCACATAGTTTTAGTTTTTTTTGAAAAAAAACGCACAAATATCCACATACTTTTCCACAACCTTTTAGAAATTATCAACCAAAAATTAAATATGGGCAGTTTTTTTAAATACAGTTTTGCCACTGTTTTTGGCTTATTCCTTTTCATTTTTCTGTTGTTCTTGTTGGGAGCAGGTTTGGCTTGGTTCTCATCGGGCAAAGGCAAGACGAAGGTCGAAGCTAACTCTATCCTTCATATCAAATTGGACTATCCTATTTTGGACCGTACCAAGTCGAAACTTCCAACGCTCACTTCCTTGTCTTTTGATGACAATAGTATTGGGCTTAACGATATTTTGGACAATATCGAAAAAGCTAAAAATGATGACCACATCAAAGGGATTTTTATGGAAGTGAGTAACCTTGCGGCAGGCGGTGGTAGCACGGAGGAAATTCGCAACAAACTTTTGTCTTTCAAAGAAAGCGGCAAATTTATTGTGGCATATTCCGAAGTGATGACCCAACGTAGTTATTATTTGGCAAGTGTTGCTGATAAAATCTATCTAAATCCCAAAGGTTTGGTCATGTTGCAGGGCTATAGTACACAACTCACCTTTTTTAAAGATGCCTTAGACCGCTTGGGCATTGAACCCGAAGTTTTTTATGCGGGTAATTTTAAAAGCGCAACAGAACCTTTGCGCTATACACAAATGAGTGAATACAACCGTACACAGTTGCGCGCCTTGCTCAACGATTTTTATACCAATTTTATCGAAAAAACCTCCAAAGCTCGCAAAATGTCTGCGGCACAAATGGAAGATATTATTGACAATCTCAAAGTGCGCCAAGCCGAAGATGCCAAAGCTAATGGCGTGGTAGACGATTTGTGGTACTATGACCAAGTGCAAGCCGACCTCAAAAAACGCACAGGTATTGATGTTGCCGATGATTTGAAATTGGTGACGATTGAGAAATACACCGATGCACCAAATCCTAAAAAGAAATCCAAAAAGAAAGACAAAGTGGCTATTTTGTATGCCGAAGGTAATATACAAGACGGTTCGGGTGATGATGAAAACATTTTGTCGGGTGACTTTGTGAAGCACCTACAGGAAATTCGCAACGATAAAAACGTGAAAGCCTTGGTGTTGCGCGTCAATTCGGGTGGTGGAAGTGCTTTGGCATCTGAAATTATTTGGCGCGAAATCGAATTGATTAAACAAAAAGGTATTCCTATTATTGCCTCGATGGGTGATGTGGCGGCATCGGGTGGCTACTATATTTGTGCTGGTGCAGATACAATTGTTGCACAAAGCAATACGATTACGGGTTCAATTGGCGTGTTTGGCGTGTTTGCCGAAATGAAAGATTTTTATAAATCGCGCTTAGGCATGACTTTCGACTCGGTTAAAACTTCGTCTTATTCCGATTTTCCAACTTCGCCCTTATTGTCACGCAAACTTACCGACTCTGAACGCACTATTGTACAAAAAGGTGTTGATGATATTTATCAAGACTTTTTGGGACGTGTGGCAGAAGGACGCAATATGCCCAAAGAAAAAGTACACGAAGTGGCACAAGGACGTGTTTGGACAGGTACGCAAGCCAAACAACATGGTTTGGTAGATGTGATTGGTGGTGTGGAGGAGGCTATTCAAATTGCGGCGAAAAAAGCGGGTTTTAATACTGCTGATGACTATAGTTTGGCAGCTTTTCCACAAGAAGAAGACACATATACCAAAATTTTGAAAAAAATGGGTGCTTCTGCCTCTCAATCTAAAATTTTGGAGCAACAGTTGCAAAAAGAATTGGGTGACCAATATACCTATTTTAAGCAATTACAACAGTTTAGCCGCATGAAAGGTGTTCAAATGAGAATGCCTTTTGAGGTGGTTGTGCAGTAGTTTTTTTGCTGAAAAGTATTGTTCAAAACACCCGCTAATAGCCTTTTTTGTGCTATTGGCGGGTGTTTTATTTTTGTGGCAACTATTGTTGGAATGGCGAAGCGCGTTAGGGATTGTAGAGGCAGCCGTTAGGCTGGTGCTTGCACCGAAGCGTTAGCGAAGCCTCGAAAAGCCCGACCCGCAGGGAAACGCCCAAAAAATAATTTTTCTTTTTGGGGATACTACGACATTTCTTTATGGGTACGGAAAAATTGGTCGCAAGTTTGAACATTGAAGTGTTGTTATCCAGCTCGCTTTTTGATGCGTTCCAAATGTTGGTCTAATTCAAACTCGTCTAAGATGAGAACTTCGCGGGCTTTGCTGCCCAGATTTTGTCCTACTATGCCCATTGCTTCCAACTGATCCATGAGTCGTCCTGCACGGTTGTATCCCAATTTCATGCGGCGCTGGATAAGTGATGTGGAGCCTTGTTGGTTTTGTACGATGATTCGGGCGGCTTCTTCAAAAAGGTCGTCCAATTCCATGTTGCTGGGGTCTATGCTGTCGGAGTCGGCGGTGTCGTCGTCGCGGTATTCGGGCAGCAGGAAGGGTTCGGGATAGCCCATTTGTTCGCCAATAAATTCGGTGACGCGCTCCACTTCGGGGGTGTCTACAAAGGCGCACTGCAAACGAACAATATCGCCGCTCATGGAGAGTAACATGTCGCCACTACCGATGAGTTGGTTGGCTCCGCCTTGGTCTAAGATGGTTCGTGAGTCTACTTTGGCAGTTACCCTGAAGGCGATGCGGACAGGGAAGTTGGCTTTGATAGTACCTGTGATGATGTTGACGGTTGGGCGCTGTGTGGCGATGATGAGGTGTAGCCCGACGGCGCGCGACAACTGTGCGAGGCGTGCGATGGGCATTTCAACTTCTTTGCCTGCGGTCATAATAAGGTCGGCGAATTCGTCTATGACGAGGATAATATAAGGCAAAAATCGATGCCCTTTATTGGGATTTAGTTGGCGTTGTTTGAATTTGGCGTTGTATTCTTTGACATTGCGGACATAAGCACGTTTTAGCAAATCGTAGCGTTGGTCCATCTCTATACACAAGGCATTGAGGGTGTGAATGACTTTTTTGGTGTCGGTGACGATGGGTTCTTGCTCGCCGGGCAGTTTTGCCAAAAAGTGTTTTTCGATGATGCTAAACAAAGAAAGTTCTACCTTTTTGGGGTCTATAAGGACAAATTTGATTTCGGCGGGGTGTTTTTTGAATAATAACGACATCAAAATGACGTTGAGACACACCGATTTACCTTGTCCTGTGGCACCTGCTAAGAGGAGGTGTGGCATTTTGGCAAGGTCGGCAACAAAAGGTTCGTCGCTGATGGTTTTGCCCAAACCAATGGGCAATTCCATTTTGGAGCGCTGAAATTTGTCGGACATCAAGATGCTTCGGAGCGAAACGATTTCTTTTTTCTGATTGGGAACTTCGATGCCAATGGTTCCTTTGCCGGGCATGGGGGCGATGATACGAATACCCAAAGCAGCAAGGCTAAGAGCGATGTCGTCTTCTAAGTTTTTGATGCGCGAAATACGAACGCCCGGTGCAGGCACAATTTCGTAGAGCGTGACGGTGGGACCGGGAGTGGCGGTAATGCTACTGATAGAGATGGCATAGTTGAGCAAAGTTTCTTCTATCTGCTCTTTGTTGCGCTCCAATTCTTCGCGGTTGACTTCGATGGTTTTGTTTTCGTATAGGTCGCGTCCATATAGGTCTAATAGGTCTATGACAGGTTTTTTGTAGCGCACCAATTCGAGGGTGGGGTCATAGTCTTCGCGTGGGTTGGCATTGGCAACGTTTTCGCTATAAAAAGTCTCCTCTTCTACATCGGTTTCTACTGTATCGTAGGTAGCGAGGGGTTCTTGGTAGGGTTGATTGATATGAAAATTGTCTTTGTCGTTTTGGTTAGTAGATTTTTTGGGTGGATTGTTGTTGGTTGATAGGGGAATGGAGCGAATAGGTGGTTTAAATAAATCTTGCTGTTCGCCTTTGTCGGGCAGGTCTTGCTCGGCGGGTAGGGGTGGTAGTGGGTTGAAAGTATTGGTAGTTGTATTGTTGGTGTTGGTTGAGCGATTAGTATTGGTTTGGCGTGTGGGTGATTGAGTAGTTTGGGTGTGTTCTATCGGATTGGTTTCTTGAACAGGAATGGCTTGTTGCCAAATACGGCGTAAAGAATCTTGTGCTTTTTGCCATGAAAAACCCCGAGCATATACCACTAAGTTATCTATCGGAATTTCTAAAATCATCACCAACCAAATAGCAAACAAACAAAGTAGCGCCAAAAAAGTACCAAAACTCCCTATGAAGCCCTGCAACCATTCGTTAATGTATTGCCCCACACTGCCGCCAAATGGAAAACCGTTGCTGCTGTAGGTGAAAAAATAACTGAGCATGACCGAAAACAAAAACAAACTCAAAATCCCTTGTCTATAGGCTTTGGGCAAGTTAACGGTTTGGTTTTTAAATAGCCAATAATTTCCGGTTAGCCAAAGTAAGATGACGATGATGAAAGAAGCTATCCCAAAACCTTCATAAAAAATCCAATGGCTCACATAGCTACCCATGCGCCCCATAGCATTTTGTGTGGTTGTATCGCTATCGATGATGGTTTGTCGCAAAGTCGTATTGATAGCATAACTTTGGTCTTCGCCCCACGACATAATATAGGAAATGAAGGCTACTGCCAAATAAATAGCAACAACCCAACACAACAAGCCTGTTATGCCTTTGGTATGAGCTTCGCGCAAAGTGCGAAAAAACCATGTTATTATATCGAAAATAAATTTAGCGGCACTACGAAAGATGGTATTAATGTTAGATTCCGCAGGCTTTTTTTTAGTTTTTGACATTTTTTTGACAATTACTTGTTATTTTGCATCAAATTTAGTACCTTTGCCCATGTTTTCGGACATAAATAAAACAAAAACAACGAACCAAACTTGAATAAATATCTGTTTTTTTAATACATTTTGTAAGAAAAACGATGCTATTGCGTTTTTGAAAGGCGTATTTCCCAATAAAATACAATAATTGTTGCTAAATAGTTCTTCAATTTAATACTGTCGGGTATAAACTTAGTTTGGGTCAAAGCGTATAAATACCGTTTATTCTTGCCTATATGAGTTGAAAGTTGTACCTTTGCACTAGACAATAACCGATTAAAAATAATTGTATGGCAAAGG
>JAEUUX010000202.1 GCA_016787295.1 Chitinophagales bacterium | reverse complement strand
TTTACATTATATTGCATAAATTAAGCCAACAACAGCACAATAATGTATGGCAATAATGGCGCAATAGATAACAATAAGAATAAAATACGTAACAAAGAAGCTGCAAGACTGCGCAATAATTGCTACAAATTTCGTGACTACTGCTGTATTTTACACCATTGTCGCTATCTGACATACGATAGTCGCTATCCGCTACACAATTGTCTCTATACAACTCACAGCTATTGCTACATACCGCACAGCCGCTGCTACAAGCTGCATAAGAGTTGCTACAGGCTACACAGCTATTGCTACAGCTTGCTCTAATGTTTCTATGAATTACAGATTGTTTGCTACGGCTTACGAATACTTTGCTACAGACTGCAAAAGACCTAATACGGTTTGCAATGGGCTTGCTACACCCAAAAGCCGATTTTGTGTCATTTTGGACTAAAAAAAGTGAAAATACGCCATTATTAATAGTTTTGGAGGTTTAATCGCTGCTTTTTGCTCAATATAATATAGTAACATTGCCTTTATAAGTGTGTTGTGTACCATCGTTTTGTTGGAGCGTGATGAAATAAGCATACACACCAACTTCTTGTTGTATACCTTTATGCTTGCCGTCCCAAGGTGTGGCGATATTGTTAGACTCAAATACACGTTGTCCCCAACGGTTGTAGATGGCGCAACTAAAATCGGTGATATTATTAGCAAATACACGGAATTCGTCATTCACACCATCGTTGTTTGGAGAAAAAGCAGAAGGAATAATGACGGGTGAAATGATTTGTTGTGTAACGTTGATAGTTGCAGTGCCTGCGCAGCCTTGTTCGTTTGTGACAGTAATGGTATAGCTGCCTTCGGTGGTGACATTGATGCTGGGAGCAGTGGCACCCGTTGACCATTCATAGGTTGTATAAGTAGCTGCGACAGATAAGGTAGTATTGCCCGCATTGATAATAAGCGTATTGCCTTCGATGCTGGGAGTGGGGGCTGTATAGCTAACAACTGTTGCGGCGGTACTGCCCGAACAAGCATTATCACTGCTCACCGTAACGTTGTAAGTACCAATAGCAGAAACTTCGATGCTTTGTGTCGTAGCACCCGTCGACCACACATAGCTTCCATCAGATGTAGTGGTGCTAAGGGTGGTACTACCATTGGGGCAAATGCCTAAGTCGCCACTAATTTGAGGCAACAAATTGTCACTCACGACCACTGTGGCATCGTCGCTACCCGTACAAGCATTTTCGTTCGTAACGGTGACAGAATAATTGCCTGCTACAGCAACTTCAATGGCAGACGCAGTACTGCCGTTGCTCCAAAGATAGGTATCAAAAACAGGAACAGTAGATAAGATAGTACTACTGCCATTGCAAATACCCAAATTGCCATCTACCATAACACTCGGAATGGGATAATTGGCAACCGTAAAAGTATCTATGTCCGAACAACCAGCATCGCCATAGACTGTAACGGTATAGCTGCCCACCGCGCTAACATCAATGGTAGATGTAGTAGCACCCGTTGACCATTGGTAGAAAAAGAAATTGCCTGCATCTAAGGTCGTGCTGCTTCCCACACAAATGCTATCGTTGCCTGCAATAGTCACATCGGCGCTATTGACCGTGACAGTAACTGTGTCGGATAGTGTTTGACAATTTTGTTCGAATGTTACAATATAGGTAGTAGTGCTATTGGGTGTAGCAGTAGGGTTTTGGATAGCGGGATTATTAAGTCCTATTGCGGGAGACCAACTGTAATTTTCGCCTGCGGGTGCTGTAAGTTGTGCCGAACCGCCTGCGCAAATATTGACATTAGGTATTGTCTCAAAAAAAGACCCTGACAACAGACACATGCTTTGTACGTTGGTCAATGCGCCTGTTGCTGCCGTAAAACCCCAAAATACATCTCCATTGTTATTAAATATGGTGTTGACAATATCTGCTGTATAGGACAGTCGCAAAATACAATCAAAATAAACGGTCAATGTGTGTGAGGTGGCGTTCCATGTCACGCGCAACAAATGGTCGTTGCAGTCCTCAATGTTATCACTAGTGCTACTTGCAACGATGGGTCCCGCCAAATTGGTAGCGGCAGTATGATTCAATACGCCATCACTTATAATGGCTATGTGGTCAAAAACAGGGTCGCTGTTGTTGCCGTTTTGATATGTATCTAACTCAATACCGATGGAAGGTGTAATCCCCTCAAAACCTAATCCACCGCCCAAAGTACCAACGTTGGTGCTAATGGGTTGTAATCCAAATACCATGCCATCGGCTCCGTTACTGTCCGTACAACCTAAATTGATGCTAATGGTAAGGTCAAAGCTATTGTTCAAATCTATTTGGTCTAAACACCAAATCGAACCGCTTTGGGACTGTGCTGCGGGCGTGAGTTGATAACATAGTTCGTCCAACTGTATGGCATTGCCGTTCACCTCAAAAGAAGGGAGTTGGGTTTGGGCTGCTGTGGGTAGCGTGCTACAACAAAAGAAAAGCAGTACCACAGCTTGACATAACATTAGTGTTTTTGTCATTGCTTTAAGTTTATTTAGCGTGAAAAATACGGCTTATTTTGGTAGAAAATAGGGATATGTAATGTACTAAACCATAGATGTCGGAAACATTGCTGTAGATGTTTAGCAATAAAAAACGACTCGAATAATAAAATTAGTAACTTGACATAGCAGGTTTACTTATCCCCGAATCTTATGCCATTGTGGTACTAAAATACCTACTGCTGCTCCCACCAAATAACCAACTAACACGTCACTGACAAAATGTTTGCCACCCCGAACGCGATAATAAGCCGTAGCTAATGGAATGAGAGCTGCACCTGTCCAGATATAAGGTGTCCATTTTGAGTTGGGATAATAATGGCTATACATGGTAGCAGTCATGAAGCAAGCAGTAGCGGTATAGGAAGTGTGTCCCGAAAAGAAAGAAGAGCTAGCATCATGTTTGCTTTTTTCTGCAAAGGGAGCGTTGGGATTATAGACAAAAGGACGGCGGCGTTGGACGAGTTCTTTGGTGAGGTTAGTCAAAGCACCAGTGAGGAGGTAGGCTTCGAGTCCGATGAGTGATGCTTGGGGTGCATTGGCGCGCACTTTGGGCGAGAGGAACAAAGTTAAAGGCATTGCCATTGCGCCATACATTAATATATCGCTTTTGTGTTGGGCAGGTAGACTCCAATTTCGGGTAACGAAACACTCCCAAGGCGGACATTTGGGGTTCGCCATTGCCGCTTCGATTTGCTGTTGGGTTAGCGTTGGCTTGTTTTGTTTGAGGTAGAAAGAGGTGCCGATGCTCAAGGCGCTGCCGCCGAGCAACAAGGACTCCCGCAAAGGGATTAAACGGTAGGGCGAAGTGGTCTGCGCACGCAAAAAAGAGGGATTACACAGCGATATAAACAAGATTATAAGGTATAATAACCGCATAATGAAAAAATTTGTGGTAAAAGTACGCATTTTAGCTATGAATGCGCTACTTTTGTGGTAATTTAGCGCATTCATAGCCGAAGTATAGCCATTCTTGTCCTTGAATTGCTATTATTTTTGCATTTATCATCTTTTTTCTATCATGCAATACCGTTTTTTTGTCTTAGTGAGCATTTTTGGGTGGTTCTGGTCGGCTTGTGACAACACTGAACACAATAGTTATGATGCCGCTGCCCAAAAAAAATATGCCGAACAATATTGTCAAGAACAATTGCTCGACCTTGCCCAAAACGATACTTTGTTGGCTTTTGTAAAGGGCAAAAATAGCGAGAGAGTTCGTCAAACTTTTCAGAAGTATTACGAGCCAACTGCATTGTTGTGGCAAGACGCAGGTACGCATAGTGCTTTGGCAGCAATAGAACAATACCTTGCTGTGTTGTCTAAAGCCAGCGAACATGGTCTTGTGCCTGAGCATTATGCCTATACGTTGCTCAAGGAAAGTTATGCAACTATGTATCCACCTAATAGCCCCGAAATGGTAGATCGTTTGCAAAAAATGCCACAATTTGATGCACAACTAACAGCCTCTGCCTTGTTGTTTGCCAACGATATGTGGTATGGCAAAATTGCGCCGAGCGGACATTGGGAGATGGATACGCGCCGTCGCAATGTGGCAGGTGATTTACAAAAAGCTATTCAAAGCAACAAAATAGCAGAATTTTTCGACTCTTTGCAACCCAAATATCCGCAATATGCTCGCCTGAAAACGCAATTACAAAAACCCGAAGTGCGCGACAATGCCACAACCGCCAATTTGGTGCGGCTCAACATGGATAGATATCGGATGATGCCCGACATGGATTCGTTAGGTAGTCGCTATGTTTGGGTAAACATTCCTGAATTCATGCTCCAATTTGTGGAAAGTAAAGACACGACTGCCTCTATTGTAGTGGTGGTGGGCGATAGTAAAAGTAGCACGCCTATTGTTACGAACCGCAAAATGCAAAATGTAGTGTTTAGTCCCGTTTGGAATGTTCCGACAGGCATTGCTTATGAGGAGATAGAATACATTTTGCGCAACCCTGCTGTGTTGATTGTAGCTGATGTAGATGTGTTTGTAGATGGTAAGAAAGTGGATCCGCGCGATGTGGATTGGAACAACACAGCACGTAGCCGTATCAAAATGCGTCAACGTCCGAAAGCAACAAACAGCATGGGTTTGGTAAAGTTTCCGTTTGACAATGATTATGGCGTTTATCTGCACGACACGCCCAACAAAGGTAGTTTTGGCAACCGCAATAGAGCAGAGAGTCATGGTTGTGTGCGGGTAGGAAATCCCTTGCTTTTGTCGCAACAAGTCCTCAAAGGCAGCAATTGGACATCTGATGGTATGCAACGGGCAATGTATAGTGGAAAACAACAATTTGCGAGTATACCACGCCCTGTTCGGGTGAATTTAGTGTATTTTACGGCGAGTGTTGATTCAAAAGGCAACTTAGTGACGCGTCGCGACGTTTATGGATATGATTCGCGACAGCTCAAGCAATTATAAACCAAGTATTATAAAACTTTATTAGTGCATGAAAAACTTATTGACTATCTTAGTATGGTGCTGTCTCAGCTTTTTTGCCCCAATAGCTCAAGGACAAACATCATACAATCTGCCACAAACAAGTGGTATTAGTATCACAGACTTATCAGGCAACTTGTATGACCATGCAGGACCCACGGGAGACTATGCCAATAGTATCGACGGTTGGGCATTTATCAATCCTGGGGCTTCTTGTGGCATCACACTGAATTTTAGTGCTATTGCTATGGAAACTTGTTGCGACTGGATTTTCATCTATGAAGGCGAATTTCCCACAGTCACTACTCCAACGCATCAGTTTAATACATTGGCAACTGTACCAACTTCATTAACTTTTGATGGAGCAGTTACTGTTCGTATGACGAGTGATGGGTCTGTTATTAATACAGGTTTTGCCATGACTTGGCAGGCTGAAGCGGCTAATCCAAGTAATGAGTTCACCATTAGTGACATCAATACACCCGCTAATACACCCGTATACTTCACAGTATCGGAACCAGCACCAACAAGCCAGTTATGGGATTTTGGTGATGGCACGACCAGTACCGAAGCTAATCCTTCGCACACCTATGCAGCGCCCGGTACTTATACGGTCACCTATACGGCGACAAGTTGCTTGGGAGGTTCTGTAACAGGCAACCAAACGCTTACAGTGCAGGAACTGCCCGAAGCAGACATTACGCCGCTTAGTATATCCGAAACCACCCCATACGGCAATATCATTACCAACGAATTGACGATTTGCAATACGGGAGCAGGCGAGATGCAGTGGAGCATAGATGAGCCTTTGTTGACCGAAAAAGGTTTGCAAGTATTGGCTTTGGTCAATGGTGCCGATGCTACTAACGAATATGCAAAAACAAAAAACGCCATCAATGCTTACTTTACAGATTATGTATTGACCGAATTGACAACCTACGATGCGGCTACGCTTAGTGCGGCTTTAGAAAATAAAGATATATTGCTCATTCCTGAACAAGAGGACTGTAATGAAGTTGCCTTTGCAGCTTTTGCTCCTATTGTGCATAATTTTGTGAATGGTGGCGGAACCGTTATTTTGCTGGGGACAGCTTCTCCAGAAGGCACTGGTACTTGTATTTTTGAATTAGATTTGTTGCATGGTGAATTTGTGACAAGCGAGTCAGGTACTTGCGAAGTTATATTACCAGAAGATCCGCTTCTGGAAAACGTTACGGGTAATTATGTGGCTCAAGCTGCTACTTTTAAGTACAATATTACTGACCCTGACTATGTATCAGTGATAGAATTAAATGGCGACGACTTAATAGGTTATCGTCCTATTGGTGCAGGGCGCGTGGTGTTGATTGGACATGATTATTCTTTTGCAAACAACAACATGAAAAAAGTAATTTCTAATGCTGTTCGTCAAGCAAATGATATTGCTACTGCACAATGGTTGTTTGTATCCGAAAATGAAGGCACTTTAGCACCCGGAGCATGTGCCACTGTAGAGGTGCAATTTGATGGCGAAATTGTATATGGTGGTTATTATCAACATGATATGATTGTCTATACAAATGATAGCGACGAAGCAGAAGTAGTGGTGAATTGCACTTTTGACATACAAGGTCTGCCAAGTTTTGCGGCTTCTCCTGCCAGCCTTACCTTTGTTCCTTTGATGGTGGGCGATACCGCAGAACAAGTCCTGACCATTAGCAACAACGGTACAGATTCTTTGTACATCTATAACATTGTGTCGAGCAGTGGCGATATTACCACCGATTTAGTTAACTTTGGTGTGTATGGTGGTGGTACTACACAAGAGGTTATTGTTACCTTTGCTCCAAGTGCTATTCAAACCATCACGGGAAGTTTAGTAATAAGCACCAATTTGGGCAACTTCACGATACCGCTTAGTGCCGAAGGTTTGGGAGCACCTGCTGCTACTGTTAATCCTGCCAGCATCAATGTAACGCTCAATACTGATGAAACGCAAACTGTTCCTGTTGTGCTTAATAATAGCGGCGAAGGACCAATGACCTATAGCATAGACGATAGCCAATTTGATGGCACCTTGCCTATAGCTATGTATACGAATGGTGCTGACGGAGCATCAGTTACTTTTATGAACAATTTGATTAGCACAAGTTATCCTAATGCCCAAATCACACCAACTGCGGCAACAAGTGCCAATCAATTAGCAACGGCATTAGTAGGCAAAAAAGCCTTGATAATACCTCCAATTTTTGATTTTGCTGTTATTACATCATTTGGTACGTTCCAAAATGTCTTGAATGACTTTGTGAGCAATGGTGGTGTTGTTATTTTTGCACAAGATTTTAATGGACTTTTGCAAACTTCTGGTTTATTTAATAGTACTACTTCTTTCAATATGGGAGATATGGTTAGCATTGAACAAGAACACCCTATTAGTAATAACGCGACTGATTTTTTCCCTATTAATGGTTGTACCCCCAGCAATCTTTTAGATGCAGATGTGGAAGTATTAGCCAGTCAGCCTGTTGGTGGCTTTGGTGGAGGTGGTTCTGTTGTAGCCTATCGTCCTATCGGAGCGGGTTATGCGGTTTATTTAGGTTTTAGCTATAACTTTGAAGACGAAATGCCCAATTTGTTTTTGACCAATACCATCAATTGGATAGTCGAAGAGACATTGGTATTGTGGTTAGATTTGTCGTCAGCAAGTGGCAACTTGGGTTTCCCTGACCAAGAAACAGTGAACGTTACGCTTGATGCAACCGATTTATTAGGAGGTGTGTATACAACCGAAATTGTTATCCAAACCAATGACCCTTTGAACGAAACCATTACAGTACCTGTAACGATGACTGTTGTAGGTGTTCCACAAATTGAGGTCAACGAAACTGCTCTTAACTTTGGCAATGTAGTAATTGGCAACACCCCAAGTCTGACCTTTACTATTAGCAATCCCGGTACCGATAACTTAAATATTAGCAGTATTAGCAGTAATCTTCCCGAATTTACAAGTAACCTCAGTACTACCACCCTCGAACCATACGAAGAGATAGAAGTGACTGTAACCTTTGACCCTGCTGCAATACAATCTTATAATGGTGTTTTGACTATCAATAACAATGTCAGTACGATTACTATTCCGCTAACAGGTGCTGGTTTGGGTGCGCCTGCGGCTGACATTACACCCGGTTCTGTTTCACAAACGCTTATGGCAGGCGACGATGCCACTGCTCCCATAACTTTATCTAATTCCGGAGCGGGTAGCATGGCTTGGGAAGTATTAGGCGCTGGTACTATTGATGTGTTGATGTATAATGTCGATGTAGATGTCAATAGTGCTTCATACACAGGTTTGCAAGATAATTTAGCTGAGTATGTGACAACACCGCTTAATATCACTACTTTTGACGGACCAGATGTTGAGGCTTTAGAGGCAGCATTGGTAGGAAAAGAAATAGTTATTGTACCTAGTCAGTTATTTGTAAACAATGCAAGTCTATCAAGTGCCATGGGAGATGTGTTGGAAACATACGTCAACAATGGGGGTAAAGTATTATTTGTTGGTAATTCTTGTCAGCAATGTGTGACACTGACAGGATTGTGGAGCGGATTTTTTAGTTATTCTATTTTTGGCAACCCTGATGAGGAAATTACCTTTGTAGACCCTAATAGTCCTTTTGTAGAAAATTTAGATAATCCGTTGTTACTGACAGGTAGCAACTATATTTGGTCTTTTAATGGCGTTGATGTAACGAATGTAGCTAATGGACCTTTTGGCAATACGGCTATTGCTTACCGCAACGTTGGAGATGGATCAGTAGTATACATACCCAACGATTTCTCGGTCGTCAATGACGCTAATGTTGGACAATTATTGGTCAATGCCCTTAACTTTAGCGCCGATGCCTTACCAACTTGGTTAAGTGTCTCACCTGCATCAGGAACAACCCCTAATCCAGGTAATAGTACTATTACACTAAATTTCAATGCCGATAATATGTTGGCAGGTACTTATACCTATACACTTACCATAGCCACCAATGACCCACTTAATCCAACTATAGAGGTGCCTATTACGCTCAATGTATTGGCATTCCCACAAGCCAATTTCAGTCCGAGTGCTACCTTGAGTTGTGATGGAATGGTGTTATTTACAGACGAAAGTTTGAATAATCCTACCTCTTGGACGTGGGATTTTGGAGACGGAACAAGTTCTACACAACAAAACCCAGTTCATACCTACGAAAATGCAGGCACTTATACCGTTAGTTTAAATGCCTGCAACAGTCTGGGTTGTGATGATGTGTTGTATAGTAACCTTATAAACGTCAATTTTGATTTTGTGTATTGTGATACTATCACCATGCCAAGTTCAGGTGCGCAGCAAATTAACACTTGTAATGGTGTTATTCGCGACCCTGGTGGCGAAGGACAATACACCAATGGGCTTAATAGCACCGTAACAATTGCCCCTCCCGGTTCCACACAGATATTGTTGCACTTTAGCAGTCTGCAAGTAGAAACCTGCTGCGATGGAATTAGAATTTATGATGGACCAGATACCGGCAGCCCATTAATTGGTCAATACAACACCTTGCCCAATGGTGATGGCGAAGTAGAATCGACTGGTGGAAGCATCACCATAGAATTCTTTAGCGATGGTTCGGTAGTAGGTGATGGTTTTGAAGCTACCTACGATTGTGTTCAAATTAATGACATACCTAATCCTGATATAAGTTATCAAGTGACAAGTAGCTGCCAAGGTTCAGTACAATTTACGGACGAATCCAATAACTTTCCTGATACATGGCTTTGGAACTTTGGAGACGGCACCACCTCCACCGAGGAAAATCCTTTGCACAGCTATACCCAAAGCGGTACGTATCAAGTGAGTTTGCAGGCTTGTAACTTCTTAGGCTGTCAGACCGAGACCTATGACGTAACTGTTGAGGGTATTTTGAACATCAATTTTACATGGCAAAATAACAATCCCGATGGTGTTCCGTATGTGAATATCAACAGCCCCATTTTGTTCCAAGACCAGACAGCAGGGGCAGTAGATTGGCAATGGGATTTTGGCAATGGTAACTCCACACAAGGCGTAGCAAGCCCTATTTCGTTCTATACTTCTTATGGCGTTTATGACGTAACTTTGACCGTTACGACTGCCGACGGTTGCGAAAGAACCATTACCAAAACTATTATTGTTGTGGCAACAGGTATTGACCAACCCACTTTGGACAATGCCAATTTGCAAGTTATGCCAAATCCAACGAACAACAAAGCTCAAGTAACTCTCCAATTGCCAAAAGCCGACAAGGTGAATTTGCGGGTGTTTGATGCCGTAGGAAAACAGGTATACCAACATAACTCGAATACAGCTATACAAAACTACCAACATCAACTTGATTTCAGCGATATGCCGCGTGGGATGTACCTCATCAGCCTTCAAACTTCCGAAGGTATGATAAGCCGACAATTAATTGTTCAATAGTAGGTTTGAGCTAATGCCTAAACAATAACAAAAGCGAGCTACAGTTTGGCTGTGGCTCGCTTTTTTGTGTTATATTGTGACAAAGTTCTGCTGTATTTCGCGGTGTATCCAAATTCGCGGCAGTTAAATGGTATAACAAAATGGAACTAAGGTACAAAATGCTGGCAATGTTTCAAAAAGTCCGAAGACTGCTTTCAATGTAATATGCCACATCTCAAAATAGTTCTATTCACCTGCATCTGTTGTTTCAGGCATAGCCGAAGCTCCTGTATTTTTCTTCGTTTTTTTGAAAAACTCGCCCAAACGGTCGTTCGCATCGTCCCAGCCGGGCAATCCCATCGCTGCATAAGCCGACACTATTTTTTTCATAGCCAAAGCTGCTTGAAAGGCTTCGCTCCCTGCAAGCATTCGGGTATCGCGGA
>JAEUUX010000183.1 GCA_016787295.1 Chitinophagales bacterium | reverse complement strand
GTATGTAGTGCAGTTGCAGACCGACAAAGATGTGCCGCAGACGGTTAAGTTGATAAGAAAATAATGCCGGTTTTCCTCCATCAAGCCCCACACCAAACAAAACATAGCGCTTTGCCATAATTGGTAAAGCGCTATGTTTTTTTGTAGTACTCACATCGCCGAAAAACCGCCAACATGCCAAACAACAGTTGAAATACCTTAACCAAACAACAAATAATGCTCCACACTAAGGCACAATATAGCCAACAACATTGTGCTAATTGCCTTGAGCATTATTGTTGGGTTGGTAGAATTTCACACGCACCTCAATCATCTATCCGCTGTTCAAAATTAA
The DNA here is from genome assembly GCA_016787295.1 of Chitinophagales bacterium. Taxonomy (GTDB): domain Bacteria; phylum Bacteroidota; class Bacteroidia; order Chitinophagales; family UBA2359; genus JAEUUX01. The sequence continues at coordinate 6,285 of JAEUUX010000183.1, read as the reverse complement.
TTTTGATTCGTGTCAAAAAATAGCTGAAAATACTTACCTTTGTGGCAGAAAAAAACGAAAATAATAGTACCCAACAATAGCTGGGTAGCAATCTTATCTTGTGTAAAAAACTTGTTATCACCAATCATCTTTTGCAACCGCTCTCTCTGTTCCTAATTCTATACTATATTTCGCATCCATGTACTATTGTTCCTAAGAAAAATTATTTTGACCCAGCACCGCAATAAGCCCAAACCTATCTACACCATGCTGGTCGTTCAAAATAGTGCCGTAGTGGGTTATACGGCATGAGCAACAAACAACCCACCAACGATAAACCGTCTCAAAAAGCACTGCATTTATGTAATCCCATTTCTCCACCATTTTCCCATTTTTTTTTATTATGTCCAACAATATAATACCAAGTCCTACCACTGTTTTTGTGTGCTATTCCCAAGCCGATGAAAGTTTAATGGACTCTGTGCGGACAATTTTGCAGTTTTGGGCAAAAGAAAACCATACTTTACAGCTTGTGTATGAATCTCTTCCCGCTGATGCTACACAACTACAACAAACCGACCTACACCATCAAGCCGACATAATTCTGGTGGGTTTGAGTGCCGATTTGGTGTCTACCGACTGGTTTATAGACACGATAGACAACTATGTATTGTGGCAAAAAAACAAACAAAAACAAGTAATGTTTTTGAACCTTCGCAGTGTTTACATGCCTCAGAGCGACGGCACCAAAAAGATTCCCTACTTGCCCAGCCGCACCAAACGCATCACCGACCTACCACCTTTGTTGTTAGGTTTGCAGGTATATGCAGGTTTGCAAAAGATGGTCACAAAACACGAAAACCGTCGCGGATTTGGTTTTCCAAGCAAAAAACGCCCACCCGCCTCGCCCGAAGGCAGCTACTATTTGGTGGCAATTGGCATAGACCTATATCCCAATGCCCCCCAACTTTCGTCGCTTGCCAATGCTGTCAAAGATGCCAAAGCAGTGGTGGATTTACTACAAAAACGCTATGGTTTTTTGCCCAAGAATACCCACACACTCTATAATGAACAAGCCTCACGCGACCGCATCTTTGAAACACTCCGACAATTGGCAACACAAGTCACACCCCAAGACCGCTTGTTTATTTATCATGCAGGACATGGTGTTTACCACGATTTTTTCAAAATGGGTTATTGGATTCCTGCCGACTCCAATTTTCAGCCACGCCAAGCCATTTGGTATCCCAACTTAGAAATTGCTAACCAAGACATTGCCCGTTGTATTGAACAAATCAATTCCCTACATACCTTTTTAGTATCGGACTCTTGTTTTTCGGGAACGATGTTCGAAAATACTCGTTCGGCAAACAAGCATTTTACTCAAAAATTAGAAAACATTCCTTCGCGTTGGGGACTAAGCTCCGGACGCGACGAACCCGTATCAGACGGCAATGCAGGCGAACATAGCCCTTTTGCACAAACACTCATAGATTTTTTGCAGCAAAATACCGAACCGACAGTCTTGGTGTCTGACCTTATTCAGGTAATCAAAAAAACGGTAGGAAGCAACTTTGACCAACAACCCATCGGCAACCGCCTCCAAAAGCTCGATGAAAAAGGTATGGGAGAGTTTGTTTTGCATCAACAATAACAACTACTACCCCTACGGCATGTTGCAGTCGGCAAGGAGTGTGAGTAGTGGGGGTATCGGTTTGGGTTTAATGGGATGGAGCAGACCAAAGGCATACAAGGCAACGGTATTGGCTCGTTCTACGACTACAAAAACAGGAATTATGATAGTTGGAATATTCGGTTTAAGCGCACCGATGCCCTCGAAGCCAAATATCCCTTCTATTCGCCCTACCAATTTGCAGGGAATAAGCCGATTGCCAATGTCGACCTTGACGGTAACGAAGACTTATACTATAGCATTAGTTTTAACGAAAAAACAGGAAAAAGCCAACTTACCTTATCCCACCGATTTGATGGGCTGTTGTGTAATTGCTTTGGTGCTGCATTATACCTACATTATAAAGGCAAAACCTATTACAAAAGTTCGTTTCCTACTTCAAGTGCAGGACAATGGTTTTTTAACGACTTTTTAGATGCCCCTTCCATAGACCAAACTTTACAAAGTTTTACTGGTTTAACCGAACAGCAGTTAGACGACACCTTTTCGGGTATGCAGGAAGTGGGCGAAATGCGTGAGCAAAACCGACAGGAGCATGAAGAATCTTTGTCCGAAACCTTTTCTACGGCTTTCGTTTATGCATATGCCGCTCGGAGAGCTAATTTTCCCAACACGAAAAAACAAGTTGTACCACAAGCAAAACTAATTACGCATAATAAAATAATAGGTTCTAAAGGTTTAATAGGCAAGAATTATGAATCTTTTCTCGCAAAAACATTGCCAAACGGAAGTGGAAGTTTTAAAGTAGGAGGACGGGAATTCGATGGTAAATATGGGAACAATATTTGGTATGAAGCAAAATCTGGAGAGGTATGGCTATTAATAGAAAAAGATATGGCAAAATTCAAAAGCGATATGGGACACCGTTTAAAGATTGCTCAAGACAATGGTGCTACATACGAACTTTTTTCAAATACACCTATACCTGATATTGCAAAACAATATTTAGACAAAAAAGGCATTAAATATACAGAAACACAATAACTATGAGCACAAACAGTAGTATAACTATTAAGTATTATCAAAAAATAAAACCAACCCATATTATTGAAAAATTATTGCAAACAGGGTGGTGTATAAATGATTATGGTAAAATTTATTATCTGCCATTAGGAGATGTTGATTTTGAATGGCAAAGTACTGACTTGTCTAACTGGAATACAGTAAAAACCATTCTTTTCCAAAAAGAACAAAAAGAAGAAACAATAGGCATAAGTTTGGTTTTTAAAAATACAAGAATAGGTTTTTTATTAAATTGTTTATCGGACAGCCCTAAATCGATAACATTAAGTCTTATGATAAACAGAGCAGTAATAAAAGGTACAAGTATTACTGATTTTTCTTGGTATTTGAATCGTCTAACTGTGTTAATAACTGACCTTACTGAAAGCATTGAGTGTTTTGATTGTTATTAATTTTTTAAACCGATAATAACATTACATACAATTATTACACCTTTTGTCCCGCTCTCTTTCAAAAAGAGTAGGATAAATTGACTTTACCCATTCCCCAAAAAATCCCTACCTTTGCCGCAGCATCTTTGCCGACATCAAAGAACCCAACACCACCGATGTTGCCGGCATCAGGCAGCCCTGGCACCTCAACCCTCTACAACGTACTAACCGACAACGACAATTTCCGCCCCCCCCCGTCCTCACGCTGAACAACTACTACCCCTACGGCATGTTGCAGTCGGGTCGGAGTGTTAGTAGTGGGGGGTATCGGTTTGGATATCAGGGGCAGGAGGTGGATAATGATATGGGGCTAAAAATGTCCCATTCGGAAAGACTATAATTAGCGGTTTGGACTTGGTTAGCAACAAAATAATAGACAGAAATACTTTTTTGTTTCAGTAAAATCCACAACTGCAAGTACTACCAATAAATGTGACTAAACCCAGTTCCAAACATGCGCAAAACACCGCTATTGGCATCAATACCAATAGCGGTGTCTATTAATGATAATGAGACATGGTTATAGGAAATGTTCATTTTTTGTTTCCCAATATTCCTATTGCACAACAACCGACACTTGATACGAAACAAGAAATTTAGGTACTACTACCAAATTGTAGCTTTGTATTGTTGCAAAACATTCAATAATACTTGCAGTAGTAATGGTATATACAATGCTTTGGGTAGCATCATTACGGCATACTTCCCTATTTTCGTTCCCACAATTGTTCGTACGACAGTTTCCTATTTGGACTTGTCAAAAAAATATTTCTATCTATCACTCCACACAAGGAGAAACAGCATTACAATAAGTAGCTGAGCAGTTTGTTTCGCTATTTGTGACAACCACCAGCCGTTGAACATTCATAACATTAATTAGTCATTTGAGCATATAAAGAAACTTTACTGCATGGATGCCAATTGTACGACAAATTTTGAATCTTTCAAAATTTGTCGTATTTTTGTGCATTAATTGCCACACACCTCTTCTTTTTTGCTCGCCTCAAAAAACTAACCCAAACCGCACCTAATAAACATGATAAATCAGCTAATAAATCTACCCCATTATGTACCTATTTTTTGACACCGAAACCAATGGATTACCCAAAAACTGGAAAGAGCCTATTACAAATCTATCCAATTGGCCCCGCTTAGTCCAAATTGCTTGGATTTTGTATGACCAATCGGGCAACGAAATTGAGCGCAACGACCATATCATTAAACCCCAAGGATTTGTTATCCCCAAAGAAGCAGCTTCGATACATGGCATTACGACCCAAAGAGCCAATGTCGAAGGAGTCGACCTACAATGGGCACTCGACGAATTTAATACTCAAGTTCAAAAAGCACTCTATTTAGTTGCCCACAATATGGACTTTGATGAAAAAATTGTGGGTGCCGAATTTCTAAGAAACAATATGCTCAACCCTATTGCCGATAAAAAGAAAATTTGCACCATGAAAACAACCACCAAATATGTTGCTATTCAGACTTATTATGGTTATAAGTGGCCTAAATTGAACGAATTACACCAAAAACTATTTGGATTTGATTTTGAAGAAGCCCACAATGCCGTAGCAGACATCAACGCCACCGCCAAATGTTTCTGGGAAGCCAGAAGATTGGGTATATTATAACAGTTTTGCAATTTTTTTTTCTACAATATCGCCAAAATCTCACAACACAAGTAACAAACACTACGAGTTTTTTGCATATTTCCACCCAACAAACCCACATCAGATGCAACGTTTGACAGTACATTCAACTTCCCAATAAGTACTATCCGAACAAAATAGATAGTTTTTGGAGACACACTTTTCAGCACACACCATAGCCTACTATAAAAAAACAAACGCCAATAAAACAGCTATTACCTCAAAATCAAAAGGCAATAGCTGTTTTTATTATTACTTTGCTTTGTGCAATATATAACATCCAACCCCCAAAAACACAATAAACTCGACCAATAACTTATTTTAATAGCCACGTTTAGTAGCTTCTTTGAAAAATTAACTTGGTAATTGTCAAAAATACCCCTACTTTTGCAAATCTTTTGTCATCATCACACAAAAAAGTACTATGGCAATTTTTAAAGTTGTAAAACAGTTTCTCCAACATTTTTTTCCTGAAACTAATCCTCTTAACAATCCACAAAACACCCCCACCATGCAATTTCTCATCGTAGGTTTGGGCAATATTGGCACAGAATATGAAAAAACGCGCCACAATATAGGTTTCGAAGTTTTAGACCATGCAGCCAAACAACAAAATGCCACTTGGTCACTGGAACGACATGCCCACAAAACCCAATTTAGCCACAAATCACACACCTATCACCTCATCAAACCCACAACTTATATGAACCTAAGCGGAAAAGCTGTTAGGTATTGGCTACAACAACTCAAAATAGACCAAAACAATATGCTCGTTATTGTTGACGACCTTGCATTAGACTTAGGTAAGTTAAGAATCCGCGCACAAGGCAGCAATGGCGGACATAACGGACTAAAAAGCATCGACGAATGCCTTAATTCACAACAATATGCCCGTTTTCGGTTTGGAATTGGCAACGATTTTCACAAAGGCAAGCAAGTGCAATTTGTTTTGGGCAAATGGAGCGAAGACGAATGGGCTGCCCTGCAAACACCCATCGAAAAAGCCTCCGAAGCTATTATCCAATTTGGTACTATCGGACTCGAACGCACCATGAACTTCTACAATACTAAATAAAACCCTACCCTTTTGACAATAAAGGCTATAGCGAGTCTTTAATTGTATCATACAATTTGATAACGACATTAAAAAGTAGTTTTAGCTTGTGTTGTTCTAAAAAAATGACAAATGCGAAATAATATTTTGATAATGACAATCTGATAACGACCTTATCAAGGTGTTATTTGTTACTATCATAACAAACCAATTAGCTGACAAGACTACAAGTTAAAAACAATAATAACCCCAACGGGGTGACAAGTTTATAGCCTCAAAATAATAGAATAATTAACATAAACCCCGACGGGGTGACACATTATTCGACAAAACATGACAAATTTCACCCCGTCGGGGTTTATACCTTTTTTTGCTCCGTTTTTTTGCTATAAACCTATCACCCTTTCAGGGTTTATTTGAATACTTTCTTATCGTTGCTATTTTCAGAAA
>JAEUUX010000172.1 GCA_016787295.1 Chitinophagales bacterium | reverse complement strand
ATTACCAGCTCAAAATAATAAAAACCCCGATGGGGTGACAAGTTTATAGCTTCAAAATAGCCGAATAATTAACATAAACCCCGATGGGGTGACACATTATTCGACAAAACATGACATCATTTCACCCCGTCGGGGTTTATGCCTTTTTTGTTCCGTTTTTTTGCTATAAACCTATCACCCTTTCAGGGTTTATTTAAATACTTTCTTATCGTTGCTATTTTCAGAAATACCACTTAATAATGTCGCTATCAAAATGTGCAACTATACTTTGTGAGTAAGAAAAAGCTGTAATTTTGAGAAACTTATAGCATTATTTAGACAAAGACATTAAAAAACCCGATGGAGTGGTATTGTTTGACAAAACATGACACGTTTCACCTATTCAGGCTTTAAACGAAAATGGTAATACCACGTTTTCGATAAAAACGCGCTATCTTTGCACCCAACAAAACCATTAACATTACAGATAGGCATGGAAAAAGTAAATTTCAAAAAGGAAAAGTACAACGCCGATTTGGTTATTGGTACATTTGGTTTAAGGCACAAAGTGGCAGACTGTCCCCATTTAGACCGATGGCTACACACTCACATTGCTTTAAATACCGATGAAGCACAATACATAGCACCCTATCGCCGTTTGTTAGAAACAGAAGGCGACTATTGGAACGAAGAAGAGCTTAAAATGCACTTTTTGGCACACGTTTTTGCTTTATCCCAACTGCGCGAATCCGATAAAATTAAACTGTTTTATGAACGTTCCTTACAAAGCGAAGTAGACGGACAAAGTATATTTGTGATTTGCGATTGCATGGTGGCTACTCCCTTTGGTATCAACACACCACAAAAACCGTTTTTCTTTCTGCAAGAGTTTAAACGTGCCAAAAAACCCGACGACCCCGAAGGACAAATGTTGCTCGCCATGATTGCTGCACAGCACCAAAACGGCAACGATAAACCTGTCTATGGCTGTTGGTTACAAGGGAGAAATTGGGTATTCACTACCCTGCACCAAAAAAACTATTGTGTGAGTCCTACATACGATGCCACAGTGGTGGAAGAGTTGCACCAAATCATCAGTATTTTGCGAAACCTCAAAAAAATTATCTTAGCGGATTTGGCATAAACCTACCACCGCAAAACCCTTATAGTTTGTCTTGCTACAAACTATAAGGGTTTGTTTTGTATAGCATAAACTGCTTTTTTTCTGTTGGTCATGCAAATAGCCAACATTTTTTATACCCCCTATCTTTGAAACTAAGCATAGAATAGCTATCTTTGCGGCTTTAAAAACACTAATATATATGATTGATTTAGTAGGATTTGCCAAAGAGCTTGTAACACCACTTTTGCGCGACAAAGCAAAACGCAACTACCGCATTATACGATTGGCGAAAGATTGCGGAATGCCTTTTTTTGTATTAGAACCCAATAGCGACTTCGAACAAGTATATGCCCACACTTTGGTGGCTTATTGTGACTATATTCTGGAAAATCAACAAAACCTCAACGACCTCAACTGGGTGTTGTTGTGGGCAAGCGATGCCATAACCCAACACACTAAAACCTATTTCAGTACTTATGTAGATGCCCAACAAACACCGCCCACCGAGCTAATACAACAAGTGCTACAATACCTACAAACCGACCCCATACAACAACAATACTTCCCCGACATAAAGGACGAAGAAGTAGCAAAGCAAACAGAAAAATTTCGTGCCTTGTTCCATGAAACAACGCACAAAAGCCGCACGCCCGCCGATGCCCAAGCCTATAACCTACAATATATGCTATGCTACAGACTCGATGAATTGAAAGATGCCATAGCACAAGATAATGCTTTTTTAAGAGAACAACTCGAAGCCATTCACAAATTTTTGCACTTCCTTCATATCCGCCAAACAGAAATCCTCGACCTTATTAAACGACAAAGCATTGAGGAAATACAAAAATATGCCATTGCTTACCACAATAGCATTAGCGGCGACAACAATGTAATACTCATAGATAGCAACAACAATACTATCCATATCGATGCGCTTATACAGCCTATTATAGCTTTTTTGCAAAACCCCAAAGCGCTAAAAACAACAGCTCTTGCCAATTACCGCTTGTCCCTCCAAACCCTATTCAACGACTACGTACTGAACGACACGACAATGACCCTTGCCGATGTCTATATACCACCCCACTTTGCTATACACCGCATAAATATCTTTGATGAAGAAATAGAATGCAACGAACACGGTTTTTATAGCCTGCCACAAAATCCCTTGCTCCACGATTTGGTAGACACGCTTTTGCCCGCTAATGCTGAACGCAACCGCCTGCCCGATGCCGAATGTATCAAACAACACGATGCCAAACTAATACTGCTGCTCGGCGACCCCGGACAGGGCAAAAGTTCATTTTGCAAACACCTATTACACCATTGCATTGCGGATAAACCCAAGCAAAAAATCTTTTTTATTCCCCTGCGCTATGTCGACAAACCGCATACATGGCTCAATAGTCCCATAGAAAGCATAGTAGAACAGATAAACAATGACCTCAACAATAAGTACATACCTGAAGGAGAAAAATGTGAATTTGTGCGCAACGAACTCAACAATGCCCTTATTGTTTTGGACGGCTTAGACGAATTGTGCATGATAGAAAACATGGAAAAGCGCGAAGCAGAGGCTTTTTGCAAAGAACTATTGCGCCAATGCCGCAACGCTTCTTTCAAAATCCTCGTGACCTCGCGCTATGGCTATGTAGATACCACACAATTGGAAAAACAAGATTTATTGGTGCTGCAATTATCACCCCTAAGCCTCGAACAACAACAAACATGGCTACAAAAATACCGTTGGTTTCACCCCGAAACACCCTTGACCGAAGACAAATTGGCGAAATATAACAAACACGAACATTTAGCTGAACTGCTGAACCAAGCCATTTTGCTCCATATCATTGCCACCCTACAGCAAGACATAGTTCCATCCAATAATAAAGACAATATTTATCAAAAACTCTTTAATGAGCTTTGCGAAGCCAACTGGAAACAAAGCGAAGGACAATTAGACAAGCTACAAGGCATGACACCTGCCACCTTGCGCGACATATTGCAACGCATTGCCTTTGTGATTTATGAAAACCAACAAACCTATATCACCCAAGAACAACTCGAAGCACTTAGCAAAGAAAAAACGGATTTTGGCAAGTTTGTAGAATACAAAGGTATAGACTTCTCCAAAACCTTGCTGATGGCGAGCTATATTCGCCGTATTTATGATAAGACGAAAATAATTTACCAAGCCATAGAGTTTTTGCACAAATCCCTACAGGAATACCTAACAGCAGAATACATCTGGCAACAACTCAAAGACGAATTGTGCGCCACCCAAAACAAAAGAGGCAATAAAACAACCTACACCCTCCAACAAACCCATGAATTATTGAAGCTATGCGACCGCCTTTTTACACCCCAAAGCCTCCTGCCCGAAGAATCAGTGGTGAAGCAATGCCTTGTGGACATTATTAATAGCGACCAAAGCCCCGAAAAAGACACAGTACGCGAACGTTTATTGTACTTTTGGGAAAAAATGATACCCTACCAATTCCTTTATCCGCCGACAGACCTAAGCAAACCACCAAGCATAGTACCAAGTGAAAGGATATGCCGTACATTTTATGTTTATTGGTTATGCCTACAACCATTGCACCCCCAACAAGACCTACAGCCTAAAGACAAACAATTACGACGACAAATGGCGGAGTTATGGCGTTTACTAGGTTTTGCTTGCCCTAGTCCATTTAATCTGCTCTATCAAAATTTAAGTGATGTTGATTTAAGCAATGTTAATTTAAGTGGGAGCAACTTAAGGAATGCAGACCTGAGCTACAGTTATCTAGTTAATGCTAATTTAAAAAACGCCAACTTAAGGAATGCTAATTTAGGAAATACTATCTTAACCAATGCCGATTTAAGCCACACCGATTTAAAAAACGCCAATCTAAGTGATGCCCGTCTAATAAATGTTACTTTAAGAAATGCCTATTTAAATAACGCGAATCTACGAAATATTGATTTGAAAAATGCTGATTTAAGTAGCGCTAATTTAAAAAATGCTAATTTAACTCGTGCTAATTTAACTCGTGCTAATTTAACTCGTGCTAATTTAACTCGCGCTAATTTAACTCGTGCCGATTTACAAAATACAGATTTAAGAAGTACTAATTTAAATTTTGCTAACCTAATTCATGCAGACTTAAGAAATGCTAATTTAAGCTATGCTAATTTAAGTTACGTCAATTTAATTAGTGCAAATTTGTATAATACCGTAGTAGATCGCTTTGATTGGTTTGATTATTGGATGTGTGACAAATCTGCTCCCATTGGTTTAGCAGATTTAGCAAAAAAATATACAGTGAAACTAATGAAGCAAAAAATTGGTACTTGGATTATCCCCTCTTACCTCATTATCGAACGTTAAAATCCTCTCTATATGCCCCCCATAACCCAAACCATCAAAGACCGAGCAAATAAAACAGCCAAAGCCAGCGAAGCAACACTATCCTCAGCAGTTATTCAAATCAATACTGTCAGATGTTTGTTTTTCCGTAGCGTTACACGACAAGATGAAACTGAAAGACACTCAACCGCCATTTCCTTGATTACCATAAAAAAACCAAAATCATGCCTCCATTATTCCGTCATTTCCTATTCCTATTGCTGCTACTTGGCAGCCTTCCTGCTTGTAAAAACACCGTTCAAGCACCCACTTTTCTCACCATGGAACACGTCAAATTTGGTGGTTTGACCACCGCTGGAGCTATTGTCAAAGCCGATGCCGTGTTTAACAACCCCAATGGTGTGGGCGTTGATTTGACCAAAACAGATTTAGACATTTTGGTCAATGGCAAACATGCCGCGCACGTAGACCAAAGTTATCAAATCAAAGTGCCTGCCAAAAGCGATTTTCGTGTGCCTTTAGAAATCAAACTTTCGCCAAGTCAAGTGATGGGTGATGGTTGGTCTTTTTTGAAGGGCAATAAAATAAAAGTGCGCTACAAAGGGCATGTCACCGTTCGAGCCTTGCGCATGGACTTCAAAGTACCCGTCGACACCGAACAGGAGATGGATATGAGTATGTTTAATCAGTAGTGTTTTGTTTTAGTTACAGTTGGCAATACACATCGGATGTTTTAAAACCTCCAACGTATATGTTGCATCCAAGCAAATAAATAGACAAAAAAACGGCTATAGAAC
>JAEUUX010000161.1 GCA_016787295.1 Chitinophagales bacterium | reverse complement strand
GTCCATATTCACACACACTTTGCGGCAATTATTGACCGAAGGGATAGCGTCAGTAGCCGTAGAGCAATTATCTCCCGCATTATTGACGTTAATAGTTTGATAATCGGCACAAGTCTGTGCCAATAAAGGTTGTATAACACTACCAGCGATAATACAACAGAGAAGGGTGAAAATTTTATTCATTCCGATACATTTAATTGTTTGGAAAATTATTAAGATAAGGTTTTTATGGATTTTTGATGAAAAAACAAAATCAGAAACAATGCTGCAACAACCCTTAATATTCTGACAAATGCCAATTATACCATTTGGATTATTTTTTGACGAAAAAACAAAGGCGGTGCTTCATTTAGCTTATTTTATTGAATACATTTTTTTGGGCGTTCCCCTACGGGTCGGGCTTTACGAGGCTTCGCTCCGCTTCGGTGCAAGCACCTGCCTAACGGCAGCCTCTACAATCCCTAACGCGCTTCGCCATTCGAACATTTTGTGATATTGCATAACACAATAACACTTTTACTACCACAAAACAGATAAAATATAACAGCAGAACCACCCTTGCAACAACCCTTAATATTCTGACAAATGCCAATTATACCATTTGGATTATTTTTTGATGAAAAAACAAAATCAAAACCGATGCCGCAATAACCTTTAATATTTCGACAAATGCCAATTATACCATTTGGATTATTTTTTGACGAAAAAACAAAACCAAAACCGATGCCGCAATAACCTTTAATATTCTGACAAATGCCAATAATACAATTTCGGTTATTTTTTGGTGAAAAAACAAAATCAAAACCGATGCCGTAACAACCCTTAATATCCCGACAAATGCCAATTATACCATTTGGATTATTTTTTGATGAAAAACAAAACGGACAACAAAAACAAAACACCCCCAAAAAAACAAGCCTGAAAGGGTGATAAGTTTATAGCAAATAAATGACAAATGCTTTTTAAAACCCCGAAGGCGTGAAATGATACCATTCCACATTTTGCCCATTCTGTTTTTTTTACAACAACCCTTAATATTCCGACAAATGCCAATTATACCATTTGGATTATTCTTTGACGAAAAAACAAAACCCAAACCGATGCCGCAATAACCCTTAATATCCCGACAAATGCCAATTATACCATTTGGATTATTTTTTGATGAAAAAACAAAACCAAAACCGATGCCGCAATAACCCTTAATATTCTGACAAATGCCAATTATATCATTTGGATTACCATTCTATTTTCTCCTTAGCCAAGAATGCGGCAATACCCCGTTTGCAATCATCAGTTTGGCGGGTATAAGCATTTTTTTGCGCTGCCAATTCAATAGCTTCGGCAAAAGGAAGGTCTTGCACTTGCGTCATGAGGCTCTTCGTAAGCCCGATAGATTCAGCGGAACACTGTTGGCATATTCTTTGAGCATACTTTTGGACAGCAACACGCATATCGCCTTGCGGCACAACGAAGTTAATCATACCTATCCGTTGTGCTTCATCTGCCGCAACAAGTCTGCCGCTCAACAACAAGTCTTTGGCGTGCGTTTCGCCTATCTTTCGCAACAAGAACACACTCACCAAAGCAGGAATAAAGCCAATACCCACTTCTGTATAGCCAAATTTGGCGTTTGGAGACGCAAACACAATGTCGCAAATGGTTGCCAACCCGCATCCGCCCGCAATCGCATGACCTTCCACCTGTGCAATAACGATTTTCGGGGCGTGATAAATGGTTTGGAACAAGGCAGACAAGTGTTTTGAGTCGGCAAGATTTTCTTCGTAGCTATTATTTTGCAGTGTTTGCAAGTATTCCAAATCAGCGCCCGCGCTAAACACCTCGCCATTGGCACGCAACACAATGACTTTCACTTGTGGATTTTGTATGACGGCTTGCAAAGTTTGGTGCAATTCGGCAATAAGGCTTGGGCTAAGAGCATTGCGTTTTTCGGGACGGTTGAGCGTCAGGTAAGCGACTCTGTCCTGTATTTCGTACTGTATAATAGACATATTATCTGCGTTTTTTGGTTTTTAGTTGTGCAATTTTTTCCAACAACCATGCCTTATTGACCAAGCCTTTGGTTTGTTGTATTTCTTTTTCGATATCTGCCAAAGGTTTATTGGGATTTTGGCGATGAATCTGGCTAATGAAACGAATGAATTGGATATAGCGATTTTTTTTGTCGTTAGTAATCAATTTGTTGCGTTTGAGGTAGGTACTAAACGAAATACACAGCGATTCGAAGGCGCTATCTTCACCCAATTCATAGTAAGTCCGAAGCAACAACAGTTTTGAGTCGATGCTATAAATCACATCATCAAAAATCACCTCGTTCAAGAGGCTCAACGTTTTGTCGTAATACTTTTGATGGAAATATAGGTACGCCAAATTGTAGGAATAAGCATTTTGGCGGAATTGTGGCGCTAAGAATTTTTGGTATTCGTTAATGAAGTTGTGCGTCCATTCGTAGTCCTGATTTCGCACACCAATCGTCACCAAGTTGATATACGTCCAAGGAGAGATATTGTTTTGGTTATCAAAAATAATCCGTTTATCGAGCAGTATTTGATACAATTGCAACATTTCGCCCAAATATCTACTGCTACCAGCATTCACTTTTCCGATGCAATAATTAATCGCATAGATGTACATACTTCGAGCTTCCTCTATCGGAAAGAGTTGGATATTGTCTTTCAACAATTGTTTGAGTTCTTCGAAGTGCATTTCGTTGTCACCGTCGGTCATACAATAGAAAATACGTGTATAAATCGCCACAATAGGCACATCGTTTTGGGGATACATCTGTATATACGACCAAATTTCGTTAAACAGCTTAAGGTCATATTGTGAGGTAAGCATTTTTTGAACATTGGTTATCTCACAACTATAGCGCAACTTAAGCGCGAGGTAATAATAGTCTAAATTATCCAAGGCTTTTTGCAGATTTTCGTCAAAAAGGTGCTTTCTTTGGTAATCAAAAAACATGTATTCGCGGCTATACAACTGAAATTGGTTGTAATAGTGCATAAAATCGCGAAAAGGCGTATTTTCTTGGTATTTTTGTGCGGTTCGCAAGATGTGATGGAAAGGTTTTTCAAGATTTTTCTCCAAATAAAAATCCAATAAGTGTAGATAATACGGCATATTTTCTTTATTATTTTTTTCGACCACCAAAAACTGCTCCATCAAAGCAAATAAATCGCTCATCAAATACCCCAATTGTTTTTCATTATAGGCTTCATCTTTGCCATAAACATTAGCATACACCTTTTGTCGCTGCATCGAGTCGCCGCTAAAGTTAGGAGATTGTTGCAAAAGATAAGTATAAAAAACCACCAATTCATTCTTTTTGTTGAAATAGGGCGAAGCAACAAAATCTGAAAAATTTTGTAATTGCTTCGGACTAAAATTGCGCATCACCAGAATTAATTTGCTATTTTCCATTTTTTGCGGTAATTTTGTACTAAGAAAGGGCAAATGTAAGGGCTTTTTTTGGTTTTTTCTTCTGGAAACTTACTTTTTTTTTATGCGTCTAATTTTTTCATTTATACTCTAAACACCTGATAATCAGGCACTTAGAAATAAAGTAAGGCATAAAAAACGCAAAAAACTAGCTAAATAAACAAAAAAAAGAGTGGAAAATCGCCAAAAAAATTTTTTCTATATTGCTTAAAAAGTAGGAAATTTACCCCGCTTTTATAGATAAATTCATAAAGAACCATGACCAATAAACATCTCCAACGTTTTTACCTTGCCTGCATAAAAGTTGCATTATTAACGATTGGCAGTTATTGCAACATCTATGCACAAACTTTTTCTATCAACGACGATACTTTTTTCGTTTCGTCCAGCGACATTGGTGGCAACCCTATATCTTTGCCTGTCTTTGACAATGACGATTTGGGTACTTTGATATTGTCCGACATTTCCCTTATCGTCCCACCTCAACATGGAACATTGGACTTCTCTTGTTATTGTGTTACACCCATGCTATACTATCCTTTTGACTTTGGCACAGCTCACACTTTTGACTTTTTTATGTATGAACTCCATTTGTACGATACCATTAGCCAACAAACATTCATCGTCAGCAATATCGTGTTTTTATTTATGGAATGCGAAAACGAGTGTATTTGGCCCGGCGACACCGACCGCAATGGCGTAGTAGATGTTTGGGATATGTTGCCTATAGGTTTTCTGTATGGCGCTGTGGGTATGCCGCGCGACTTTGTTATAATGGAGTTTGATACGGCTTGGTCCTGGATACCACAAAGCAGCCAACTTTGGCTCGATATCAATACCAGTAATCCGCTTACTTTTTATGACCAAATCAACTTCAGCCATGCCGATTGCAATGGCGATGGCATCATCAACGACTCAGACATCAACATCATAGACCTCAACTATGGCAAACAAAATGGCGATATAGAAACCTATAATGCACCAATAAGTGACAACAATTTCACCTTGTCTGTCTACATACAAAACGAAACAGTGAGCATTGGCGACACCGTAACGGCTTTGCTTTCTTTGGACAACCCCACACAAATGCCCATCAGCGGCTTGGCACTCACCCTGTCGCACAACGTTGTCGACTCCAATACCCTCCAAATCACCTATCCAAGCACTTCGTTTTTGGTCGACAATGCCAATATCATTTCGCGCCAATATCGCGACACCGAATCAAAAGTCTCAACAGGCATCATTCGCACCAACCTACAACCGACCAACAGCGGCGGCGTATTTGGTGTAGTGACCTTTGTGATGGAAGACGTATTGGAAGGCAAAAACGAACAAGTCTCGCTCGATTTACACATCGAAAAAGCCACCATTATTGGCAGCAACCAAGAAGCCATTATCAACATAGCTCCCCAAGACCGCAACGACGATTCGGTGCAAATCGTGGGCATTTCCAACACTCCTATCCCTCACAATATATCAATCCAGAACAACCCCATCGACCACCAACTCACCATCAATTGGAACGAACAAGCCGTACAGCAAATCGCTTTGTATGACATGAATGGACGAGCCATCGCGCAGCAAAACATAGCCTCTTCACAAAAAAACCATCAAATTTCGCTGCACAACCATGCCAAGGGTATGTATCTATTGGTCATCAAAACCGCCCAACAAAACATAGTACAAAAGCTGATGGTCTTTTAAAAGTTTGTTTGTCCATTAATTTTTTTTATTTGGGCGTTTCCCTTTCGGGCAATGTCATTAAGTTAGAGTTTTCTTATGGACTATTATGAAAATAGGCAAAAAAGCCTTACTTTTGCGGTAAAAACCGCATATACCACAAAAATATCCTTTTATTATGTTGCCAATCATCGAACAAAGCCAATTATTAGC
>JAEUUX010000155.1 GCA_016787295.1 Chitinophagales bacterium | reverse complement strand
TTCTTTCATGTTCCAAACTACTTCTTTCATGTTCCAAACTACTTCTTTCATGTTCCAAACTACTTCTTTCATGTTCCAAACTACTTCTTTCATGTTCCAAACTACTTCTT
Organism: Chitinophagales bacterium; assembly: GCA_016787295.1. Taxonomy (GTDB): domain Bacteria; phylum Bacteroidota; class Bacteroidia; order Chitinophagales; family UBA2359; genus JAEUUX01. The sequence continues at coordinate 10,116 of JAEUUX010000155.1, read as the reverse complement.
TCATGTTCCAAACTACTTCAAAGAACCTTTTTGCTACTAGGAAGCGGGTAAAAGGTAAGATGGAAATAGCTATAACAATTTTGATAAAAAAAAAGAAACAGTTTATTGCTTTGTCATTAATCCCCAAAAACATAACCTCCGAAGTCATCTCTGAAAAAGACGAACTTCGGAGGTTAATATTTTACTACTATGAAAAAAATCGGGATATTAAGAATGGATTACATCATACCACCCATACCACCCATGCCCGGAGCGCCGTGTGCATGTGCCGACTCAGCTTGTGGTTTTTCTACGATTAAGCATTCAGTAGTGAGCAACATGCTGGCAATAGAAGCGGCATGTTCGAGGGCTACACGTGATACTTTGGTAGGATCAATAACGCCATCAGCATACAAATCGCCATACGTTTCGGTGCGGGCATTGAAGCCATACGAACCTTTACCATTTTTGACTTTTTGTACAATGACCGAACCTTCCAAACCTGCATTAGCGGCGATTTGGCGCAACGGTTCTTCGATAGCGCGTTTGATGATGTCGATACCTGTACGCTCGTCGTCGTTTTCGGCTTTGACAGTTGCCAACGAACCGATAGCACGGATATAGGCAACACCACCACCGGGAACAATACCTTCGGCAACAGCAGCACGCGTAGCATGCAAAGCATCGTCTACGCGGTCTTTTTTCTCTTTCATTTCCACTTCGGTGGGTGCGCCTACGTATAATACAGCTACACCGCCTGACAATTTGGCAAGACGCTCTTGCAATTTTTCGCGGTCGTAGTCGCTGGTAGTAGATTCTACTTGTGCTTTGATTTGGTTGACGCGTGCTTTAATGCTTTCTGCATCACCTTTACCGTCTACAAGAGTGGTATTGTCTTTGTCAATTACCACTTTTTCGGCACGACCCAAGTATTGCAGGGTAGCATTTTCGAGTTTATAGCCTTGTTCTTCAGAAATCATTACGCCACCTGTCAAAATGGCAATATCTTCTAACATGGCTTTGCGGCGGTCACCAAAGCCGGGTGCTTTAACAGCACACACTTTGATAGTACCACGAATTTTGTTGACAACCAAGGTGGCTAAGGCTTCGCCATCAACGTCTTCGGCGATGATAAGCAAAGGACGACCACTTTGTGCAACTTTCTCCAACACGGGCAAAAGGTCTTTCATGTTAGAGATTTTTTTATCGTAGATTAAGATAAAAGGAGAGTCTAATTCGGCTTCCATTTTTTCGGCATTGGTCACAAAATAGGGTGACAAATAGCCACGGTCAAACTGCATACCCTCTACCACATCTACATAAGTTTCGGTACCACGTGCTTCTTCTACGGTAATAACACCTTCGTTTTTAACTTTTGCCATTGCTTCGGCAATGAGTTTGCCAATGAAAGGGTCATTGTTAGCAGAAATAGTACCTACTTGTTCGATTTTAGTATTGTCGTTGCCTACTTCGACAGACATTTCTTTGAGTGATTCAACAACGCGGCGAACAGCTTTGTCGATACCACGTTTCAAGTCCATTGGGTTGGCACCGGCAGCCAAACTGCGAAGTCCTGCTGTTACGATAGCTTGAGAAAGAACAGTGGCGGTTGTTGTACCATCGCCTGCTGCATCAGAGGTTTTTGAAGCTACTTCTTTGACCATTTGTGCGCCAAGATTTTCGGTAGCGTCTTCCAATTCAACTTCTTTTGCTACTGTAACACCGTCTTTAGTAACGGTAGGTGAACCAAATTTTTTTTCAATTACAACATTGCGACCTTTGGGTCCGAGGGTCACTTTTACGGCATTTGCCAAAGCATCGACACCTTTTTTTAGTTTTTCGCGGGCATCGGTTTCGTACAAAATAATTTTTGCCATGGATTATGGTTATTATGTTTGTTTGTTTGGAGAATAGAAATTGCTTATTGTGGTGTATGATGTGGGTGGGTGCGAATGTTGGGTGAATGAAAAGGGGGCAGATGATTTTAGACAATTGCAAAAATGTCGCTTTCGCGCATCATCAAATAGTCTTTGCCATCGATAGACACTTCTGTACCTGCATATTTGCCATACAATACGGTGTCACCTACTTTAACGGTCATAGGCTCGTCTTTTTTGCCGTTGCCTACCGCTACTACAGTACCACGTTGTGGTTTTTCTTTAGCTGTGTCAGGAATGATGATACCACCTGCTGTGGTGGCTTCTGCGGGAGCTGGTTCTACTACCACGCGGTCTGCTAAAGGTTTAATACTGATTGCCATAACAATTATTGTTTATTTTTTTGTTTGTTTAGTATTTATGCGGAAAGAAAATGAGCTGGTTGGTGTGACTTGATTTGAATAACCAAGTTTATTCATCACTTATTGTGCCAAACCATTTTTTATGACAAAATTGCAGTTTTTGCGTGACAAATTGAGCGAAAACTGACAAAAACGCAATAACTGTGGGATTATGACGTTTTTGTACGGGTGGTTTGCATTAGTGCTTTATGGTATCCTATTCTTTTCTGTTACTATCAATTATACCAAACAAACCTTCATCTGTTGGTGGAAATCAGCTTAATATCTCCAATATTTTCCTGCCCAAAAATCATAAGGTAGCCATCAAATCGGGATTTATTTAATCACAATTCCTTATGTCATTGCGAAAATCGAAGGTAGTGCTATCAACTATTAATTGACTTATACTGAATTGAAAATACTTTTTGGATTTGATAATAGACGATGTCACGCACTCATCCCAAAATGTAACATCAATTAACGACCATTTGCCGTTCTTCCAAATGCTATTATCATAAGTGACAAATGGTGATTCTACTTTTTTGCTCACCCAAAAAAGTAGCAAAAAAGGGTGTTCTTTTTTCGAGTGGATTCGTCCGGCGTGCTGTGGTCTTTGCTTAATTTTGTGGTAGCAAGCAAATTAGTAAGTATTTTGTTTGTTTTATCGTATTAGCTACCACAAAATGTAGGCAATCGTTGAGGCAATTTATCGTTTTTTGTCTGTTTTTTCGTGACTTCGGTGCCTCAACGACCGACTACAGCACTATTTCGGACAGCGAAAATAGTGTACGTAGAGGCACGTTTTTTGTGACCACAATTATTCGGCTGTCAACATTTTACAAAATCCGAATACTGTATTCAATTTTGTATACATAAGTAGGCATTACAGAAGTTCTTAGAACAAATCTCACATAATAATCTTGCGAGTGATTGATGTTCTATTTTTTGTCATTGCAGGAAAACCTTTTGCTATCTCTTGTTATTCTGAACTACAATGTTGTGTTGTTTAACTATTACTAAAATCATCGAAAAACCTAACAAATAAACCCAATTATTCAGGCATTACCTGATTTTGGTTGGCTAAAAATCTATTACTGCTAAAAAAAAACACAAAATCCCAAATATTTTAAAAGTTTTTTATCGCAAGTAAACCAAAATCGCACAAAAAGTCCTACATTTGCCTCATATTTCACCTCCGTTAAAATCTGTAGTCCGTATGAAATTATTATTATCTATCTTAAGCATATTTTGTTGGTGCTCGAGCATTGCTTTGGCACAAAACCAACGCCCTATTGTCAATATTACCGAAGCTTCTACCGAAAAACTAATGGGTTTACTCTATGTTGTTAGTGATGCAGAAAATGATCTTGTTAATATAGAAATCCAATATTCGTGCGATGATGGTAAAACTTTTCAAGATTTTCCTACAGGGTACTTATATGGAGATTTTGGTTATCCTATTTCGTCCGATGGTACTGAAAAACACGTCGGGTTGATGGACTTACCACAAGATTGTCAAGAGACATTCGATTCTACTTTTATGTTGATTCGTGTTGTAGCCGACGATTTTCAACCTATAGATATACAAAACGTGGTTGATGAAGTAAGCCACGACCGTTTGCTCGAAGATATGAACAAAATAGAAGGCATACGCCACTTTGTAGCGGGCGCAGCTCACTTGCAAGAGGTGCGCGACACTATTGCCAACCGTTTTGCAGCCGCTCAATTGGACACAACTATCCAAAATTTTACCGTAGGCGCACTTTCGGGTGTCAATATCATTGGAGCAAAAAAAGGACATGGCACCAACAACAAATTATACATTGTTGATGCGCACTATGACAGTGTCAACATTGCGCCGGGTGCCGATGACAACGGCTCGGGCGTGATTGGCGTGTTGGAAGCTATGCGCGTTTTGTCACAATATAGTTTTGATGCCAACATTCAATTTATTGGTTTCGATTTAGAGGAAGCAGGATTGATAGGAAGCCATTATTATTTACAAAATAACGGTATTCCTTTGGGACAACAATTAGATGGTGTTTTGAATTTTGAGATGATTGGCTATTATTCCGATGTACCCAACAGTCAACAACTACCTGCGGGCTTCAATTTGCTTTTTCCAGCCGAATATGCCTCCATACAAGCCAATCAATTTCGTGGTGATTTCATTGCTAACGTAGCTAATGTTAATTCCAACCCTTTGAAAGCGGCATACGACAGTCTTAGTGCTATTTATGTCCCGCAACTTAACATAGAATCGGTGGCTTTGCCGGGTAATGCCCAAATTGCACCCGATTTTCGCCGCAGCGACCACGCCACTTTCTGGGACGCAGGCTATAAAGCCCTTATGCTAACCGATGGAGCTAATTTTCGCAATGCCAACTACCACACAGCCCAAGATGTAAGTGCTGTTCTCGATTTTGATTTCATTACGAACAACACTAAAGCCGTTGTAGCCACAATAGCCAACTTAGCAGGCATACGACATAGCGGTTCCGACACACAATACTTAGAAGTTATCGATGCAGTACCACATATCAAGCCGATAGCTTTGCAACTTAGCCCCAATCCTGCCCAACAATACACCACTATACAATTAGGCGCTTTGCCGGCTGATAAAGGCGTGTTGCAAATCCGCGATATGCACGGACGTATCCTACAACAACAAAAAGCCGATACGCGCCTCCTGCACAATATCCGCCTTAATACTCAACAGTTCGCCAAAGGCATGTATGTTATACAGTTTTTGGGCGAAAAAAACACGGCTATAGCTCGTCTTTTGGTGCAATAATTTTCCATAAACCAAACATATCGCTAAATACCCTCCCCATGAATCTCCATATTCTCGGCATTAGACATCACGGAACAGGCTCGGCACAATACGTATTGCAAGCCCTCAAAGATATACAACCTGATTGTCTTTTAATTGAAGGTGCGCCTGATGCCAATGCCATCATTGCGCAAGCTCAAACTGATATGCAGCCGCCCGTTGCCATATTGGTCTATAACAAAGACCTACCCAAGCAAGCAAGTTTTTATCCTTTCGCCGCCTTTTCGCCCGAATGGGTGGCGATTCAGTATGCGCTACAGCATCAAATCAATGTCCAATTTATGGATCTACCGTTGGCAATTGCGTTTGCCCAAAAAGCCGCTGAGGAACAATGCGAAATGTCAACAAACCAAGAAAATGGGGCAACAAATACCGAATCTGTTGAACAAAAACCTGCTTTTTTGTTGATTAATGATTATCCCTTAGACCATTTAGCACAAATAGCGGGCTATACGAATACTGACCTTTGGTGGGAACATTATTTTGAACAACATCAGCCACAAACACCCTACCAACAGCATTTCCAAGCCGTCGATATTGCCATGAATAGTTTGCGCGAAGTCTTTAATGACCCGCCACACAACGACCTCCACAACCAAGAGCGTGAAGCTTATATGCGCCACATCATTCGCCAAACAGCGAACGCCATGTATACTAACATAGTTGTCGTTTGTGGTGCATGGCACGCTCCTGCGCTTCGGCAATACCACGATAAAGCCATCGAAAAGAAGGATAAAGAATTGCTAAAAGCCTTACCCAAGCCCATTAAGACCGATTCTACTTGGATGCCTTGGACATATAGCCGATTAAGCATGAAAAGCGGTTACGGAGCTGGCATTTTGTCTCCCGGATGGTATGAACATCTTTGGAAATATCCCAATGACCGTCAAGGACACCGTTGGCTCACCAATGTAGCACGCCTTTTGCGCAAAAAAAACATGGACATCTCTACTGCGCATATTATTGAGGCGGCGCGTTTAGCGGAGGCTTTAGCGGCTATGCGGCAACGTCCGCGACCAGGACTGCAAGAGCTAAACGAAGCTACCCAAAGTACCATCTGTTTTGGCGATTCTATTTTGATGCAATTGATTGACAAAGAGCTAATTGTGTCTGAAAAAATGGGTAAAGTCCCCGACAACTTGCCCAAACCGCCCATACAAGTAGATTTTGAACAAAAAATAAAGTCTTTACGCCTACCTTTGTCCGAAGATAGCAAAGAACTTACGCTTGACCTTCGCAATAATAACGATTTATTGCGAAGCCATTTTTTATATACACTTCAAATTTTGGAAATCCCGCTGGCGCGTTCCACCTATAGCCGCAGCAGAGGTACGTTCAAAGAAGCATGGCAATTGAGATGGAAGCCAGAGATGGTTATTGCTCTTATTGATAAAGGAATATGGGGCAATACGCTGGCAGATGCCGCTACTGCTTTTCTCCAACACCAAAGCCAAGCGGCACAAAGCGTAAAAGTAGTGTCTAAGCTTATTTCTCAAGCCATTCCTGCGGCTCTTTATGCGGCTATCGACTCTTTAAAAGACCGTTTAGACGAAGTGGCGGCGGTAGGAAGTGATATTCAAGACCTTTTAGCGTCCTTGTCGCCTTTGGTGAGTGTGACGCGCTACGGAGACGTGCGCCAGACCGACTCTGTGGCATTGTTGCAAGTAGTGGGCAAGTTGTTGGAACGCATTTGCATTGGGTTGGCTACCGCATGCTATAGTTTGGATAAAGAAAACGCCCTCAAAATGTTGCAATACATCAACACGGCACACGAAGCCGTCTTGTTGCTCGAACAAAACGATTTGCAACACGACTGGCTGACTGCCTTAGCCGAACTAAGCAACAACGAATCTGTAAATCCTGCGACAGCGGGTTGCGCTGTTCGTTTGTTGTCTGATATGCAACAGTTGTCCGAAGACCAAACGGCGCTTTATTTTAGCAGGGCTTTGTCTGTTGGCACAAAACCCGATTATGCGGCGGACTGGTTAGAGGGTTTTTTGAAAAATAGCGGTGATGTGATTCTCTATGACGCTGTTTTGTGGCACTTATTGCACAAATGGGTATGCGAACTGCCCGAAGAGAGTTTTACAGAACAGTTACCTATTTTGCGCCGTACCTTCTCCAAATTCGAAAAGACACAACGCCGCATGATAGGCGAGAAAGCCCGACAAACGGTCTTGGGAGGCAATGACAATAGCCTTGTGGCAAGCCAAAACCTGCCTATTGCACACACACAAACCCTCAACACGCAACGCGCAGAACAAGTTTTGCCGCTCATCTGGCAAATTTTAGCTCGATAAACAAACAATAAAAACCACTAATACATGATACAAAACGAACCTTTGCGCCGTTGGCGTTTGATTTTGGGCGGTGGCGATGCCGATGGCACGGAGTTTTTGCTCACAGGCGACTCTGATTGTGGCATTGATGCTTGTTTGGAAGCCTTATACGACATGGACGAAAGCGGTCATTCGTTTCGCTATGAACCGAAAGACAATACCAAAGTCGGGCGCGGCAAATCGCAACCACAGGTGGCACGTTGGTTGGGCGATATTCGCAAGTATTTTCCGCAAAGCGTGGTGCAGGTCATACAAAAGGACGCTATGCAGCACGAACACCTACAACGAAAAATGTTGTTAGACCCCGAAGTGCTGGAACAAGCCCAAGCAGATGTGCAAATGGTGGCAACTTTGCTCGAATTGGGTAAGCTGATGCCCGAATCTACCAAAGACACCGCAAGGCGCGTAGTTCAACAAGTGGTGGAGGAGTTGTTGCGAAAATTGGAGCAACATACAATTCAAGCTATTAGCGGAGCTTTGAACAGAAGCGTCCGCAACCGCCGACCACGCTATAACGAAATAGATTGGAACACTACTATCCGAAAAAACCTAAGACACTATCAACCGGAATACAAAACTATTATTCCCGAAACACGAATCGGCTATGGTAGAAAGTCGCGCCGCACGCTCAAAGACATTATTCTTTGCCTTGACCAGAGTGGCTCAATGGGAACATCGGTCGTTTATTCGGGTATATTTGGTGCGGTGTTGGCATCACTGCCAACGGTTTCGACAAAGATGGTTGTGTATGACACAGCCGTTGTTGATTTGACCGATAACTTGCAAGACCCCATCGATATCTTGTTTGGTGTGCAATTGGGTGGCGGTAATGATACCAACCAAGCCCTTAAGTATTGCCAAACCCTTGTCCAACGCCCCGAAGACACAGTGTTGGTTCTCATTACGGACTTGTATGAAGGCGGAGGCGAACCCGAAAAGCAAATGCGCGAACGCATGACTGAATTGGTCAATGCTGGGGTTACGTTTATTGTATTGTTGGCTTTGGACGACGACGGAACGCCTTCATATGAGCAGGGTAATGCAAAATTTTTGGCAAAATTGGGTGTACCAGTCTTTGCTTGCACGCCCGATTTGTTTCCTGATATGATGGCAGCCGCTTTGTCGCGCCAAGATATGTCGGAATGGGCGGGTAAAAACAATATAGTGTTGAAAGGCACACAAGGGCAGTAAATAAATGATGATTTGGTGTTTGTGAAAGGTGTGTGTGGGCAGCGATATTGAGTTGCCGTAGGCAACGAAAAAAAGAAAAGGTGCTATATTTCCTTGCGCGAAGCCGCGTTAGTGATGTGGCGGGTGGCGTTAGCCAGTGCGGAGAGCAACGAAGCACCGTAGCGGTAGCGAAGCCCAGAACAGCACGACCCTTTAGGGGAACGCCCAAATAATTATAATCAATATGGCTGAACAATAGGGTATAAAAAGACTACAGAAGGGGATAAATAGCCGATTTTTCGCATTTGGGGCTGAATGGAAGCGGTTGTTGTTTATCAAAAATCTTCGACGGAGCGGCAAATTTACAGCACAAGGCGCAATATCATGAGAATAAAAACCATTCTTTGCAGTATTATTTCACCATTTCGGGTTTTTTGTTAAATTTTATTTGGTTTGTTGTTGCTATAAACGTTTCACCCCTTCGGGCTTGGTTTCTTTGGTGGTGTTGTTTTGTGTTTGTTGTTGCGGATAGACCGTTTAAAGACGAAAATAAAATATTTGCATCGCACAAAAAACAGGCATTTGCAAAAACAAACCCTGAAAGGGTGACAAGTTTATAGCATAAGACAGAATACCCCAATAATTAAAACCCTGAAAGGGTGATATTGTATGTTTTTTCGTTGAATCATTTCACCTTTTCAGGGTTTGTGTTAAATTTTGTTTTGTTTGTTGTTGCTATAAACGTTTCACTCCGTCGGATATATTCTCTTTGGTGGTGTTGTTTTGTGTTTGTTGTTGCGGATAGACCGTTTAAAGACAAAAAACTGCCATCGCATGACAAATAATCGTTATTTAAAGACAAAAAACTGCTGCTTCATGACAAAAAACTGCCATCGCATGACAAAAAACTGCCATCACATGACAAATAATCGTTATTTAAAGACAAAAAACTACCGCTTCATGACAAAAGATTGGCATTTCATGACAAAAAACTGCCGCTTCATGACAAAAAACTGCCATCGCATGACAAATAATCGTTATTTAAAGACAAAAAACTGCCGCTTCATGACAAAAGATTGGCATTTTGTGACAAAAGACGAATATTTTGCAATAAAAGATTGATATTTTGTGACAAAAATCAAACAATTGCATCGCACAAAAAACAGGCATTTTAAAAAATAAACCCTGAAAGGGCGGCAATTTTATAGCATAAGGCGCGATATCGTGAGAATAAAAACCATTTTTTGCGGAATCATTTCACCCTTTCAGGGTTTTTGTTAAACTTTGTTTGGTTTGTTGTTGCTATAAACGTTTCACCCCTTTGGGGTTGGTTTCTTTGGTGGTGTTGTTTTGTGTTTGTTGTTGCGGATAGACCGTTTAAAGACAAAAAACTGCCGCTTCATGAGAAATAACCCACATTTCGTGACAAAAATCTACATTTTAACTTAAAAATTGTTGCATTTCACAAAACCATAATAATATGTCTCTTAGCGAAACACAAATTTTAGCCTTAGCTC
>JAEUUX010000131.1 GCA_016787295.1 Chitinophagales bacterium | reverse complement strand
ACTTTGCCATTCATCATTATTGTTATAGTTGGCAAAAATCTGGATACCTTTATGACCACCTTTTTTCCACACCAACTCAGGGCGACCACCACTTATCAAGCGAATGCTCAACGGAGGTTTTGCTGTGCTATTATTAATGCTACTTACTTCTGTTCCAAACAAACCCAAATCTTGCCCATCGGTTTCGGTAAACAAATGGTGCGATTTGATGCGTTTAGCAATACTTGCAGCCAACTGAACGATATTGCTATTTACGTTAGCGGGAGGCGTTCCAAAAGTGGGAACAGAAGGCATTTCAAACGCTTGGCTATTGCCGTCAACACCATACAACAGTTCGTTGCGATAGCTGGTGGTACTTTTGGCATACTCTTGTGTTTGCGTAATGACATCTGTCCAGTAATTAAACAATTCGTAAGCCGCTTTGATGCGAGCCACCTCTTCGTCGGTAATTTGATACTTGGCTTGATACTTTGGCAATTTGGTAGAAAAATTAAAATACCAAGCTAAAAGTGCCATAATGGCGCGAGGGATAAAGGACTTTTTAGACATAGAATGAACAATATTAAGTTTAAAAAATGATTGAACTACGTGTTATAGTTCATGAATAATAACGTAAAGATACTGTTTATTATTGTGTTTTCCAAATTTTTTTACAGTATTTTCTTATTTTTCATTAAAAAACCCCAAAATTTTGTTAATAAGCCCAATAATCTTGTATTAATGTGTGATAATGAAAGTAACTATTTACGAGCAGACGTGGATTATATAAGCTATAATTGAATGTTGTACCTATAGCTTTTGCTTATGTTCCATTAACCTGAACGCACGTTCCAATAAGCTGAACGCACGTTCTAACAACCTGAACGCACGTTCCAATAAGCTGAACGCACGTTCCAACAACCTGAACGCACGTTCCAACAACCTGAACGCACGTTCCGATAGGCTGAACGTACTAATAACGACCTTATCGCGGTGTTATTTTGTTATTATCAAAACAAACCCGATTAGCTGACAAGATTACAACATCAAAATAATAAAAATCCTGACGGGGTGACACATTATTCGACAAAACATGACATCATTTCACCCCGTTGGGGTTTATGCCTTTTTTTGTTCCGTTTTTTTGCTATAAATCTATCACCCTTTCAGGGTTTATTTGAATGCTTTCTTATCGTTGCCGTAATCAAAAAAACAACCCCTCAACGCAAGATTTTACACAATATTTGCGTCATTATTACGTTAAAGGTATCTAATGGTGACCATTCTTTTGGTGTGGTTTTTTACAATAATGCTATTTTGTGTTGTAATATCTTGACTATGAACGACTTATACATTACAATAAAAAAAATTACAAAGAAAAACAACAGCAAGAGATACAACTTTGACATAAAAATTTTAGCTTTGTTCCATTAAATCGCCATTACACCTCATGTTTGCGATAAACCTTGTTTTTTTTATTTGTTGTTATGCACGCTATCCTCTACTTTTGCCAATACTTAACCATTCTTTTTTCATAATTTTAAATAAAATTATCATGAAAAAACCCCTTTTCCTTGTTGCCCGAGCAGCAACACCGACCCGATTCTCTGTATTTTTCTCTTGTGTTCTTTCCTTTGGTAGAACCGCAATGTTTTTGTTCCTTATTATCTGCGCCATCTGTGGAAGTGGGCAGGTTTGGGGACAAATTTTTTGCGGATTACCAGACACACTAAGCACCTACAATCCTTCTTTGGGAGGTTTGGAGATTATTAGCACCAATGGAGCAAGACTCAACTTAGAAGACATCTTAGTTCCAGCCAATAGACAGCAGTTGAATACTTGTGCGTATGATGCGGCGGCAAATGGTGGTAATTTTAATTTCGAAGTAGATTTTGACGATCCCAATGGTTTCGGATTCAATGCTAACACCACACACGCAGATAGCATGAGAGCTGTTATCTGTCAAGTATTGAAAGACTTATCGTTTTTTTTACAGGCAAGCCCCACTTGTGAAGGAACGTTGCCAACTTTGCGCGTTCTAATAGTGTCAGGATCGCAGGAACCTTCTTCCACAGGCGCTTTTGCGCTGGGGGCGGCTACTTCCTATTTTTATAACCACTCCAATGCTACTATGAGTTCGTCGGGTATAATGCATACGAGCGCATGGCGAGTACTGAACGGGGGTGACGACCCCACTACGCTGCCTTTTGTTGAAGGGAATGCTGTTTATCACGCCAAGGTTTGGTATAATAGTCATTCTGGACTTCATTACAATTTAGACATGGGACAACCCTATACTAATTCTGTTGGTCACTACGATTTGTACCAAATTACACTGCACGAAATGCTACACGCCTTGGGCATTGCTTCGGCAATAGATAGCAGTGGTCATAGCAAAATTAACACCGTTAATCAAAACTATGAACTTTATACGCGTTTCGACTCCTATCTTTTTGATACTTTGATGAACCCCATTATCCCCAATGCAGACAATTGTTTCCAAACCCAATGTATTCCTTCGGCTCCACTTATGGGCGGTTGTGAGTACATCATGTTTAACAACAACAATAACCCCAACTTGTGGATTTATACGCCTACTAATTGGCAAGAAGGCTCCAGCTTAAGCCATTTTGGAGATACTTGTCAAACAGATTTGTATGTGATGCACTACAAAATCAATACAGGTGGCACAGCTATTCGCCGTCCTCATCCCGACGAAACCAAAGCTTTGTGTGCCATAGGATATGCTACCACTGATAGATATGGCGATGGCACTCTTGATTTCCATACGCGCCAAGACTCGGGTGGCAACTGGACTATTAATCCAACAGTTCCTTGTGGCAACATTTCGGCGGGCAATGATGATGAAGGAATAGGTTGTGATGGCAAATACATTTTTGGATGCCTCCCCGATACCATTCGCATAGCCGACCTGCTCGCAAATGACCGAGGCATCGATACTGCTACTGCTACTATCACTTGTTTCAGGAGCATTCGGGGCAATATTGATTATACTGTTAATAATGGTTTGTTGATTATTAACAATGCCAGCACAGGTTTAAACGTATTGACTTATCTCCCGACCAATCCCAATACAGGCGAACACACCAATGCTACCAATATTTATTTTTATGTCCAACCTTGCATGGACAATTGTACCCTCACCGAAGACTGCAATGTGGTTTGTAATCCCAGTTTGTATCTGCCTCAATGTGATGGTAATATTCCCATTCAGGGAGACGGTACGCTAGAATGCGCTACTGCTAACTACAGTTGGGGTGATCTTGCTGGAACAGTTGACTATACTACCAATTACGCGCCACTGGATGATGGTGTTATTGCAATTAGAGTAAGTCCTATTTATAGTCCAACATCTCAAGATGATTATATAGGCGAGGCTTTTTTCGGTGGTGTTGGGGTAGAAGCCAATCAAAAATATATCGTAGCAGTGCGCAAAAAGAAAGCCCAACTCAACGAATCAAATAACAGAGCAATAGAACGAATGAACATTGTACTAACCAATGACCCTTTGGCATCTATTCCTGCTAATATGTTGCCTCCTGATGCTCAAACAATACTTCAAGAACATGATATAGACAATACGGAATGGAATCTCTCCTTAGCTTGTATTGCTCCATTGGACACTAATTATTCCAAAGTTATTGTTTGTGCGGTGGCAGAGGCCTATTTGGATGGCACTCCTCCTGGTATTGTCGGTGCTGATGCGATGTTATTCTTCGACCGCATAGATATTATTCCTGATAATTTTCCATCGGATACCACTTTGATTAACCATGCCGATTGCAATATAAGTCTTGGTTTGGGAGACAGCACCCTTTGTATGCCTATCGAACAAATTAGCTATCAATGGCAACAACAAACTAATAATAGCTGGAATACTATTGCGGGTGCCACTACTCCCTATTGGGAAGTGACCACCAATAGTACTGCCTCTTGTGTATGGTATAGGCTAATTAGGTATGTAGATACCGCAAATAATTATGCTGCCCCTGTTGCTCCAACTGCTAATGGGGCGTGTATTGCCGATACTGCCTACTACCAAATTTGTGTAGGAGACACCCTCCATATCGTGGGCAATACGGTTATCTGTCAAGGAGGTGTTACTAACCTTAGTGCTGATGTAATTGGCACATACACTTGGAACACTGGTGCAACAACACAAAGCATCAATGTCTCCACTGCTGACACCTACTCCGTCACTGTAACCAATGCACAAGGCTGTAGTGCAACCGCTTCTGCTGCTGTTGCCGTCAACCCACTGCCCAATATAACCACCACCGCAACCCAACCCACTTGCGGTTTGAGCAATGGTAGCATTTCCGTAACGCCAACAAACGGCACTTACGCATGGGAGGGTGGTAGCTTATCAGGCAACAACCCAACGAACGTAGCGGCGGGTACTTACACTGTTACGGTTACTTCGGGTGGTTGTAGTTCAACAGCATCGGTTACACTAAATACATCTACAGCACTAACGGCAACAGCCACCGCAACCCAACCCACTTGCGGTTTGAGCAATGGTAGCATTTC
>JAEUUX010000130.1 GCA_016787295.1 Chitinophagales bacterium | reverse complement strand
ACTTTGCCATTCATCATTATTGTTATAGTTGGCAAAAATCTGGATACCTTTATGACCACCTTTTTTCCACACCAACTCAGGGCGACCACCACTTATCAAGCGAATGCTCAACGGAGGTTTTGCTGTGCTATTATTAATGCTGCTTACTTCTGCCCCAAACAAACCCAAATCTTGCCCGTCGGTTTCGGTAAACAAATGGTGCGATTTGATGCGTTTAGCAATACTTGCAGCTAACTGAACGATATTGCTATTTACGTTAGCGGGAGGCGTTGCAAAAGTGGGAACAGAAGGCATTTCAAACGGTTGGCTATTGCCGTCAACACCATACAACAACTCGTCGCGATAGCTGGTGGTACTTTTGGCATACTCTTGTGTTTGCGTAATGACATCTGTCCAGTAATTAAACAATTCATAAGCCGCCTTGATGCGAGCCACCTCTTCATCGGTAATTTGGTACTTAGCTTGATACTTTGGTAATTTGGTGGAAAAATTAAAATACCAAGCTAAAAGTGCCATAACAGCGCGGGGGATAAAGGACTTTTTAGACATAGAATGAACAATATTAAGTTTAAAAAATGATTGAACTACGTGTTATAGTTCATGAATAATAACGTAAAGATACTATTTATTATTGTGTTTTCCAAATTTTTTTACAGTATTTTCTTATTTTTTGTTAAAAAAACCAAAAACTTTGTTAACAAGCCCAATAATCTTGTATTGATGTGTGATAATGAAAGTAACTATTTGCGAGTAGACGTGGATTATATAAGCTGTAATTGAATGTTGTACCTATAGTTTTTGCTTACGTTCTACTAATACGAACGCACGCTCCATTAACCTGAACGCACGCTCCAATAACCTGAACGCACGCTCCATTAACCTGAACGCACGCTCCAATAACCTGAACGCACGCTCCAATAACCTGAACGCACGCTCCATTAACCCGAACGCACGCTCCATTAACCTGAACGCACGCTCCATTAACCTGAACGCACGCTCCATTAACCCGAACGCACGCTCCATTAACCTGAACGCACGTTCCAATAACCTGAACGCACGTTCCAATAACCTGAACGCACGTTCCAACAACCTGAACGCACGTTCCGATAATCTGAACGCACGTTCCAACAACCTGAACGCACGTTCCAATAACCTGAACGCACTAACAACGACCTTATCGCGGTGTTATTTTGTTATTATCAAAACAAACCTGATTAGCTGACAAGATTACAACATCAAAATAATAAAAACCCTGACGGGGTGACACGTTTATAGCCTCAAAATAATAGAATAATTAACATAAACCCCGATGGGGTGACACATTATTCGACAAAACATGACATCATTTCACCC
>JAEUUX010000107.1 GCA_016787295.1 Chitinophagales bacterium | reverse complement strand
TAATACATTGATTTATTTGGGCGTTTCCCTGCGGGTCGGGCTGCTACGGGCTTCGCTACGCTTGGTGCTGCGTTGCTCTCCGCACTGGCTAACGCCACCCTCCGCATCCCTAACGCGCTTCGCCATTCGAACAAAAATATCGTTATTTTTTTATGGCAAAACAGCTTTTTTCCGACAAACATAGTTAAAATGAAACACTAGGACATATAACACAAACAACCCTTATATATGCAATTTCTAACTTTAAGTGGCAAAAAAATACTAATTACTGGTGCCTCATCGGGCATAGGTCAGGACACAGCCATTATGTTGAGCAAATTGGGTGGTCAATTGCTCATTCATGGACGTAACGAAGAACGCCTTAGCAAAACGCTTAGTATGCTCGAAGGCGAAGGGCATTCGATGGTCTTGGGCGACCTCACCGTCGACGAAGACGTAGAGCGTTTGGTTAAGGCGGCACCCGCTTTAGACGGTTTGGTACATTGCGCAGGCATCATCTACCCACACCCCATCAAATTCATTACTCGCAAAAACATCGAAGAAGCCATGAACGCCAATTTTGTATCTGCGGCTTTGCTCACTTCGATGGCAGCTCGTTACAAAAAATTGGCACGTGGTTGTTCCATTATTTTCATGTCTTCTATCTCAACCTCACACCCCTATCGTGGCGGTGCCTTGTATGTCAGTTCCAAAGCAGCCTTAGAAGCTTTTAGCCGCACAGTGGCATTGGAATTGTCCAATTTGCGAATTCGTTCCAACGTCATCTCTCCTGCTTTGGTCAAAACACCCATTTTTTACGAAACCGAAGCCGCCAATCCAGAAGGGGAAATGGACAAATACGTAAAACAATATCCCTTGGGTGTAGGCGAAACAGAAGATGTTGCCAATATGGTAGCTTTTCTCTTGTCGGACAATTCTGACTGGGTAACAGGCATCAATGTAACTATGGACGGCGGCTTGTTGATTGGCAGCAAATAGGCATTTTCTACTAAATTTATCAAACTTATTGGGCAACTACATAGCCTCGAAGGAAGTGTTGTCGGGGATTTTGATAATGGGTGTGGGCTGTTTCTTCTCGTTAAGTGCAACAAAAGTGAAGATTCCAACAATCGCTTTTTCGCGCCCTTGGGCATACATTTGTTCGATAAATACTTCTACTACCACTTTGAGGCTTGTATTGCCTACCGACTCCACTTTGCCCACTAATTCTATAATAGTGCCATGTGGAATGGGCATTTTAAAATCGATGCGGTCGGTCGAGACCGTTACCATGCACTGCCGACTAAAACGTGTGGCAGTAATAAACGCAATCTCGTCCATAAATTGCATGGCTGTTCCACCAAACAAGGTATCATAATGATTAACCGTGTTTGGGAAAACGGCTTTAAATACGTGTGTTTCGGCGGCGGCTATTTGTTGGCTGATATTCATTGGAATAAATTTTTGAGTTACTTTTCTTTGTAAATATTGATAGTTCTGTATTGATTTTCTTTATAGTCTTGCCTATTTTTTGCAATAACAAATCAATATTTTGCGTTTACAAATTTTTATATTTTTTTTAAACTTGGTACTATATTTGTGCAAAAGCAACAGTCTATAGTGCCTCAATTTTTATGCCTTGAAAAATAAACAAGCTATAATTGCAGTTGGTGTTATTTTTGGCGTTTTATTAATAGACCAACTTTCTAAACTTTGGATAAAGACCACGATGGTTTTGGGTGAAGAAATTGATGTATTGCCTTGGTTCAAAATCCACTTTGTAGAGAACGAAGGCATGGCTTTTGGCTTGGAATTGGGCGGCGGCTATGGCAAATTATTGTTATCGAGCTTTCGTCTGATAGCATCAGCATTGATTATTGTCTTGCTAAATCGTCTTATTCGTAGCCGAACAACACACACAGGTTTCATTATTTGTATTTCTCTTATTTTGGCAGGAGCATTGGGCAATATCATAGATAGTATTTTTTATGGAATATTGTTTTCGGATAGTTACAGCAAAGTAGCTACTTTTTTGCCTGCCGATGGAGGTTATGCTTCCTTGTTGCATGGCAAAGTGGTTGATATGTTATATTTTCCTTTGTTCGAAGGCTTTTTGCCGCGCTGGATTCCTTTTTTTGGCGGACAATACTTTTTGTTCTTTAGAGCGGTGTTCAATGTTGCCGATTCTGCCATTTCTATTGGGGTATTCCTAATTTTATTGTTCCAACGCAGCTTTTTTCCTGCCGAAAAAACAGAAACAACCCCTGTCGTTGCCGAATCGAACATCGAAACCAATCCTATTGTCACGCTCGATACCGATGCCTCTTTGTCCAAAGAAGGTTAAATTTTTCGTTTTTTAAATAAGCAACGCATTGCTTGAACAAGTAGCCGTGCTTACATTAGTTTACATTTCATTAATTACTATTTTATATTTTCATGCAACCAAATAATAATTATGTGGCTATTATGGCGGGAGGAATGGGTACGCGTTTTTGGCCCCAAAGCCGCGAAAATATGCCCAAACAATTTTTGGATATACTCGGAACAGGACAGTCACTACTCCAAAGCACTTATCAGCGTTTTTCGCAATTAGTGCCAGAAGAAAATATTTATATTGTTACCAATATCGATTATATAGATTTGGTGCAACAGCAATTACCAACTGCCAAACCTCACCAAATCATTGGCGAACCAGCTCGTCGCAATACTGCACCTTGTGTGGCATATATGGCACATAAACTTCGCAACCTCAATCCCAATGCGACCTTCATCGTAGCACCATCAGATCATCACATTATTGACGAACAAAATTTTCAGGAAATACTCCAAAAAGCCCTCTCTTTTGCTACCAACAATGATGTTTTGCTCACCCTTGGTATTCAGCCCAACATACCTCATACAGGTTATGGTTACATACAATTTGACGAAGAAATACAACAAGATGGTGTCTATAAGGTGAAAACATTTACCGAAAAACCTGATTTGGCTTTGGCACGACAATTTCTGGAAAGTGGCGATTTTTTGTGGAACTCGGGTTTGTTTATTTGGAATGCTAACACCATCATAGAGGCTTTCGAAAAATATGCTCCCAAAATCAACGAATGTTTTGAAGACGGTAGCCATTCCTATAATACTGCCAACGAATCGAAATTTATAGCAAATGCTTATTCCCAAACTATCAGCAAATCAATAGACTATGCAGTTATGGAATATGCCGATAATGTATATGTTTTACCTGCCAATTTTGGTTGGAATGACATTGGGACGTGGTATTCGTTGTGGAATCTTTTGCCACATGATACGTTGGAAAATGCCAGCCTCAACCACAATGCGTTTTTCAATCATACCAACAATTCTTTTGTGGTAGCTCCCAAAAAGAAATTGGTTGTAGCAGTAGATTTAGACGGATATTGTATTGTGGATACCGATGATGTTTTGTTGATTTGTAAAATACAAGACGATGAAAAATTTAGAGAAATTTATCACAACGTTCAGCAAAAAAATGGCAAGAAATACCTATAAAACCTATAGTATGTAACTATTTGCCCAAAAAAAAGTCTAAATCCGCAAACACATCTCAACAAGTTTACCTAACACCAATATCATGAAAAAGTTTCAGCAAATGCTTTTGGCGTTTTTGCTTTTTATAGTGTCTTCTATCCTGACCAACCAACTCCATGCACAGGCTTTTGATGATTATAAAGCATATGCAACAGGCTCGGGTAGCATTACCTCCGTAAAATTTAGTCGCAATGGTGACATTTTTGCAGCAGGCAACATCAATGGCTTGGTCATTATGCGCAATAGTAATACCAATGAAATTCTCTATATTTTGCGCGGTTTATCACAAGAAGTGAGTCATTTAGATTTTTCGCCCAATGGAAAATATGTAGTTGGAACAGCTATTGACGGACAAATTATTGTTTGGGACATCGCAACACAAAAAGAAGTGTGGAAAAATAAATCTACTGCCGATTTTTACGAATTTGCCTACTTTAGCAACGACTCCCAAACGTTAATATATGGAGGCGGATCCACCAAAAAAGTCTTGGAAGTCCGTTTTAGCAATCCCTCCGCCAACGTATCAACCTTGTATGTCGACGACCAAGCTATTGCCGCCGCCGACTATTCGCGCAATGGAAATCAGCTATTGCTGGCGAGCAAAGGTACGGCAAAAGTTTTTGATTTTGCTACAAAAAAAACCATTCTTAGCATTAATGCCTGCGGTGGCAAAATTGTCGACCTCCAATACAATACCGACAATAGCCAAATTGCCTGCCTGTGCGACGATGGAACATTCAAAACTTTTGAAGTAAGCACCCAAAAATCCGTACTCTCCAAAAAAATTATGGATCCGGGTTTCGCCACACAACTATCCTTCTCTCCCGATGGTAGTTATGTAGCCATCGGCGACACCAAACAAACACCCAAAGTCTATGATGCTACCACACTGCAAGTATTGAGTGATTTACATGGTCATCAAAAAGCTATTCGCTGTGTAGACTTTGCTCCTAATAGCAAACTCATTCTCACGGGTGGCAACGATTCACAGGTGCATATGTGGAAATATCGCCAAATTATAGAGCAAGCCGAAGTTCCGATACCAACTCCAGAACCCGCTCCGCCGCCTGCCACCAAGCCCAGCCCGCCGCCTACAAGACAACCAGCTGCGCCCAAAAGCGAAGCCTCTCCCAAACCTGCTCTGCCCGACATTCCGTTGAAGAAAAAAACCGCCACACCCGCCCCTATTGTCCCCAAGGCTGTGGTTGTCGAATTGGAGGAAGAACCTCCCTACACGCCGCCCGCCAATTTCAAACTCATTAATGAACGTTTGAAGTTCAATAATAAAGATTTGCCCGATACATTAGTAGATAGAAAAATCACACCGGGACGCGTCAAATTTTTGTATAGCAACGAAATTACCATCAAAGTATGGGATTCTGAATACGAAGATGGCGATACCATCTCGCTATACCTCAATGGACAATGGATATTGCAAGAATATGCCTTGCGCAACAAAAAGAAAACCATCAAAATCACTTTAGACCCCAACGGTGACAATTATTTTGTGCTGCACGCCCACAACGAAGGTACACGCCCCACAAATACGGCTGCCATTGCTATTTATGATGGCAAATTGGAGCATAAAATCGCCCTGTCGTCCGACAAAAGACGTAGCGATATGATTAACCTCAAGGTAAGCCCAAGTGCTGTTTTGGGCAATGCTCCGCCTAAGTGATATTGGGAGTAAGGGAGGTTTAAACCCAAACTATTATTAAATTTTAAAACCATGCAATTAGTTCCTTATTTAAATTTTCAAGGTAACTGCGAGGAAGCCCTACAATTTTACGCCCGCTGTTTTAATGGCGAAATTGTTTCATTGATTCGATTTGGCGATTCGCCCATGCCCGATACCGAAACCTATAGTCAAAAAATCATGCACGCCCAATTGAAATTTGGTCAAGTGTTGGTTATGGCATCAGACAACGTCCAAGGACCTGCTTGTCAAGCGGGTAGTATGGTGCATTTGTCCATCGATTTTCCTCAACAAACCGAAAATGGTAAAGATATGGACACCATTTTTCAAGAATTAGCCGAAGGTGGTACCGTTACGATGCCGCTACAAAAAACCTTTTGGAATGCCTATTTTGGTATGTTAACCGACCGTTATGGCATTTGCTGGATGTTTAATCATGATTTCGCTGCCTAATATCTCCTTTTTCTATTCTATAACAAGGGTCAGTATTGCCACGATACCGACCCTTATTCAATTTTTAGACCTATAAAAAAACTATTTTGGCATCTCTATTATCTCATTTACTGACCGCCATTACTCCCACTCAAGTACATGGCACAACTGACAAGGCTATCGAACAAATTTGCACCGACTCGCGCATGGCAAATCCTCACACGCTTTTTATCGCAGTTAAAGGTACACAAACCGACGGTCATCAATACATTACGGCTGCTATTGAGCGTGGTGCCGTTGCGGTGTTGTGTGAAACCTTACCGCAAAACCTACACAATGATATTACCTACATTGTCTCGAAACAAGTGGCGCGCGATATTGGCTTGTTAGCCGACATTTTTTATGATTCGCCTTCTGCTCATTTGCGCTTGGTGGGTGTGACAGGCACCAACGGAAAAACCACGACCGCCACACTCCTCTTTCGTTTGTTTCGTGCTTTGGGTTATGGTGTGGGTCTGGTGTCGACTATCCAATACCAAATCAACGATACCATTTTTCCGTCATCACACACTACACCCGATGCACTACACTTCCATCGTTTGTTGGCACAAATGCGCGAAGCGGGTTGTCAATTTGTATTTGCCGAAGTGAGTTCACATGCAGTTGTACAAGAACGCATTAGCGGTTTGCGGTTTGCAGGCGGTATTTTTACCAATATCACCCACGACCATTTGGATTATCACGGCACTTTTGCCAATTATATCAAAGCAAAAAAAGGTTTCTTTGACCAACTACCTGCCGACAGTTTTGCATTGGTCAATATAGATGATAAACATGGGCGTGTTATGGTGCAAAACACTCGTGCCAAAATATATGCTTATAGTCTACAAGCTCTTGCCGATTTTAAAGGACGAATCTTGGAAAACACTTTTGAAGGCTTGCATCTTTATATCAATCAACAAGAAATATATGCCCAATTAATCGGCAGTTTCAATGCCGCTAATTTATTGGCAGTATATGGAACAGCCGTCTTGCTGGGCGAAGACTCAACAACTATTCTCACACATTTGAGCGCCCTTCAGACCGCCGAAGGACGCTTCGACTGCCTTGTTTCACCACAACAAAAAATTGTAGGTATTGTGGATTATGCACACACCCCCGATGCTCTTGAAAAAGTTTTAGTAACTATTCGACACATTGCACGTCCTAATCAAAAAGTGATTTGTGTAGTGGGCTGTGGTGGCGACCGCGACCGCTCCAAGCGACCTATTATGGCAGCCACTGCCGCACAATATAGTGACCGAGCTATATTGACTTCCGACAATCCACGCAGCGAAAATCCTGACCAAATTATAGCCGAAATGCAAATAGGCGTGCCTACTGACCAAAAAAGCAGCGTTTTGTCCATCACCAACCGTTTGGAAGCGATTCGCACGGCGGTGGCGTTGGCACAAACGGGCGACGTGGTGTTGGTAGCAGGCAAAGGGCATGAAAAATACCAAGAAACTAATGGTGTCAAAATGCCTTTTGATGACAAAGCTATTTTGGGCGAATTACTACAACATCTATAGTCAAGTCTTTTCATGATTTCATTGCGCCCAAATATCAACCTCTACCAATCCTGTGTACCAGCAATATCGATAATCGCCAATCGCACTTTATTTGTTTAGCAAAATTCAATTTTTTATTCAATGAAACAAGTAACAAAATTATTTTCTTCGACAATCTTTTTGCTTACCCTATTGGCTACTTCTTACCACATCTGCGCCCAATCTGTTAGCAATATTGAGCATTTAATCAAAAAAT
The DNA here is from genome assembly GCA_016787295.1 of Chitinophagales bacterium. Taxonomy (GTDB): domain Bacteria; phylum Bacteroidota; class Bacteroidia; order Chitinophagales; family UBA2359; genus JAEUUX01. The sequence goes on along the minus strand of JAEUUX010000107.1, from coordinate 14,994 downwards.
ACCCCGATGAAGATGCCATCATTCTGCTTAATAAAGAACATGTTATTATCAACTTCGAGAACAATCAATGGCACATCGACCGACATATCGAAGAAAAAACTCAACTCCTAACCACCAAAGCACAAATGGGATATGCCCAAGAAAGCATTGGTTATAGCGGTTTTGAAACGATTAGCGACATAAAAGCCCAAACCTTATTGCCCAATCCCAATCCCAAAGGAAAATATATTAGCACACCTGTCACCGACATACAGGAAAATGATGTGATGATAGATGGTATTTTTTATGGCGACTACAAAGAAAAATCATTTGTCTATCCTGCCCTACAGCCCGGAGCCATTACCGAATTGTCCTACCACAGCACAGGTAGCGAGCCTCATTTGTTAATCAACCCATTTTTCATTAGTTCCTATAAAGGACCGACTCTGGAAAGCGAATTTTCGGTCGAAGTTCCCAGTCATATCACCATCACTTATCGTTTGTTTGGTGACAATACAGATGTCATTAAGTTTAATAAAACTAATACCAAAAACGGGTTTAAATATACTTGGACGGCTAAAAATTTAGCGCCGATTCCCATCGAAGACGCAGCTCCTCATCGTTCCTATTATGCTCCACACATTTTGGTATATATCAACAATGTCGTCATCAATAACCAAACTATTGAGGTATTGGGTAGCGAAAAGAATTTGTATAATTGGTATAGCAATATGTGCAAAAACATCAACCAGCAGGAATCGCCCGAACTGCGCGCCAAAGTTGCCGAATTGACCCAAAACCTGACGAAGCCTACCGAAAAAGCAGCCCGAATCTATAACTGGGTACAAAACAATATCAAATACATCGCTTTTGAGGACGGTTTGGGTGGTTTTGTACCACGCGAAGCAGGCGATATTTACCAAAAAAAATATGGTGACTGCAAAGACATGTCCAATATTATTACTAATATGCTCCGAATGACAGGCATAGAAGCTCATTTGGCATGGATAGGCACACGCGACCGCCCCTATACCTACAGCGAAGCACCTTGCCCTATTGCGGATAACCACATGATTTGTGTTGCCAAAATTGATAATCAATATGTTTTTTTGGACGGAACAGGCGAATTTCAACCATTTGGGTTGCCAACAGCCATGATACAAGGCAAAGAAGCCCTTGTTGGCATTGCTCCCAACCATTACGAAATTATACAAGTACCCACAGCACCCAAAGAAAATAATGTCCGCAAAGAGCAACTAAACCTACAAATCCAAGACAAAACCTTAGTGGGAAAAGGAACATGTGAACTGACAGGCTACCGAAAAATTTATATCGAATATGACAAACTAAAAAGCGAAGCCAAAGGACAAAAAGATTATTTTAACAATTTTTTGCGAAAAGGCAACAATAAATGTGCCGTTAAAGTAATAGACACCCAGCATTTTAACCAAGCCAATAATACCGCTTCGATAACGTATGAAGTGAGTATTCCCAACTATATTACCACCACACAAGACAAAATATATCTCAACCCACACCTTATCAAACCTTTTAAAGATGCTACCATAGACCTCGAAAAAAGAACTATTGCCAAAGAAAGTGACTTTAATTATGAAGACTCCTACCAATTTGTTATCGAATTAGACAACGCATATTCTTTGGCACATCTACCCGAAAATAAACATTTCAACAACGAGCATTCGGGTTTTGACCTAACTTACAATTATCAAAAAAACAAAATTACAATAAATTTTAAGGTGTTTTCTAACTACCTTCTCCTAAAAACCACTAACTTTGCGGCATGGAACGACTTTGTGCAGCAACTCAACGATGCCTACCAAGAAGTTATTGTCCTAAAAAACACACCCTAACTACATAAATATCCTCACTACTGTTCTATTTTGGTTAAATAATCCAACAATATCCACATTGATTTTTTGGGCGTTTCCCTGCGGGTCGGGCTGTTCTGGGCTTCGCTGCCGCTACGGTGCTTCGACAAGCTACGCACTGGCTAACGCCACCCTCCGCATCCCTAACGCGCTTCGCCATTCGAACAAAAATGTCGTTATTTTTTTACAGCAAAAACAGCTTTTTTCCGACAAACATAGAACACTACTATCTCCCAAATTTCCCAAGCTATTTTTATTCCCCCCTACTAAATAATAGCGAATCTGTGATCAAGCAAACACTCTCCATCAAATAATTCACTAAAGCCTATTATTCTTTTTATCCTTCAATTTGAACTAAACCATCTAACCCCACTCCTTTGTTTCCAATGCAAAATTTTATTTACTGTTTATTGTTTATTTCCCTATCAGTCGAGTCAGTGGCGTATCCCAATACGGTGCAACCTGTATACTTGAACTATGATTGGGCTATCGAGCCGACAAAGTATTCCTTTTCCCAAGAACAACCTACTACCATACTAAAAAATTATAAGCTGATAGAATATACCTATAATTCTAAAGGCGATTTGACTTGTTATGAAACCACTCACAAAATAGTTTATATAGACAATGATTTAGCACTCGAAACATTTAACAAAGTATATATTCCTGTTACAGATACCGCCGCTCTTGTTCGTATCAAAGCGCGTTCTATTTCACAAGACGGCAAAATTACTAACTTCAACCGAAATAGCATCAAATCTATTAATAATGAAGAAATTGGCACCTATAATATTTTTGCTATTGAAGGTGCTGAAAAAAAAGGCATCATAGAATACCTTTATACAACACGCACCGAAAACATTGACCTATATGGACGTGAATGGCTACAAAGTGATTATCCCACACAAAACACGACCATCGAAATTATCTCCCCTCCCAATTTGTTATTCGAAGCCAAATCTTACAATGGCTTTCCACAACCAACAATCACCGAAACCGACTCAATGCGCATATTGAAAGCACAATTCGCCGAAATGCCGCCCCTCACCGAAGAAACCTACTCAACACCAAGAGCCAACTATATGCGAATCGACTATAAGTTGAGCTACAACCAAATCCCAAATACTACTCCCAAACGCCTTTTTGATTGGCAAATGGCAAGCAAACACTTTGGTGGTCTTGTTAGCGAAAAACAAGACAAAGCCACCACAACATTGATAGCTAACACCCTCAAAACACTTAAACTAAAAAAACTATCCCAAGAAGATAAAATCATTGCCATAGAAGAATACTTAAAAAATACCATTGCCGTCCAACAAAATAGCCCTTCTGCTTCTGTTGCCACCATTCTACATAACCAATATGCCAACGAAGTAGGTATTTGTAGAACATTCGCAGCCTTTTTTCAAACCGCCCAGATCCCCTATCAAATCGTCATTACCTCCGACAGAACCAGATGCCGATTTGATGCCGAATTTGAGGCATGGAACAGTTTTACAGATATTCTATTTTATTTTCCGCAAACTAAAAAGTTTATTGTTCCCAATATTTTTGTTTACCGCTATGGTAACGCACCCGAACATTTTGCCAATAACCATGGCTTGTTTATCACGCCAAATACCTACACAAACACAGTACAACTTATTCCTACTGCCAACTCCAAAGATAATCTAAGTACCATTGCAGCACAAGTAGATTTTACAGATATACTTACTCCCAAAGTTCGTTTTCAGCAAGAATGGGCAGGATATAGAGCCATTACGATGCGAGCCGCCTACAATTTCCAGAAAGAAACCCTACTCAATGCCTTAGCCACTTCCAGCATAGAAGATACCCATCCCACCGACATCGTAATAAACAACGATGCAATGAAAAACAATGCTTATCCCGACAAACTCTTTGGCATAACAGCCACTTTTAGTATAAAAAGCTTGATAGAAAAAGCAGGGGATAATTATCTTTTCAAAGTAGGAGAACTTATTGGCGCTCAAACAGAACTCTATCAAAACCACGAACGCCAAAACCCCATAGATATGGACTATCCCATCACCTATAGTCGAAGTATTACCTTCGAAATTCCCAAAGGTTATGTACTAAAGGGACTCGAAGATACGCGCATAGACCATAGCGTAGAAGAAAACGGACAAAAAATCAACCGTTTCGAATCGGGTTACAGCCTCAAAGCCAACCAAGTAACCATTTTTGCCAACGAATACTACGAAAAAACTCATCTCCCCAAAGAAAGTTACGATAACTTTCGCAAAGTTATTAATGCCGCTGCTGATTTTAACAAAATCGTTTTAGTCTTTGAAAAACAACCCTAATTCCCACATACATGAAAAACACCATCTGTTACGCCTTTTTGATAGGACTATTGATGCTTCAAGTGGCGTGTGACCGTCCTTCAAAACACAATAAAACACCCTCCATAGCCACACCCAACACCATACCCAATTCCAAAAACTTGTCCCAAGAACAAGTATTACTCAACAATGTTGATGCCCGACTGCTGCAAGTCAAAACCTTTCAGTCACAAGCCCAAATTTCTGTTAAAACTCCTGACATTAATCAATCCTTGTCGGCAGATATACGCCTACAAAGTGGGCAAAAAATTTGGGCAGCCCTATACACCGATTTTGGCATTCGCATAGAAGTAGGCAGATTGCTTATCACACCCGACTCGGTGCAGGTTATCAACCGTTTTCAAAAACAATATTATGCCGAGAAAATCAACTATCTTCAACAACTTCTCGGTTATCCACTCACCTTTGCCGACCTCGAAGCCATCATCTTGGGGCATCGTCTCAACCTGCCACAAACCTCCGACACCCTCCATACCAAACACTTGAGCGGTACTATTATCGAACTGTCCCACCGTTCCAACAACATGCCAACCAACACTCAAATCGATACAACTCAATATCAAATCCAACAAATCAAACTCGACGACCTCTTCAATGACCGCCAAGTACAACAAAAACTCAGTAATTATCAAATCATCAGCAACAAAAATTTTGCTACCCAACGCCAAATAACCTTTACATCACAACAAAAAGATTATAGAGCCACTTTGCTTTTCGCCGACCCACAACTTAACCCAAAACTCGAATTTCCTTTTGTTATCTCCAAAAACTATGAACGCATTAAATAAATTTCAAATCATAGCAATTGTTTGCTGTATTTGCTGTGGCTGCCCAAGTCTATTGGCACAACGCGCCAAACGAAACCAATTAGAAGTCGAGCGAAAATCCTTATATAAGGACATTCAAACCAATCGAAAACTCCTCCAAACCACACAATCCAACAAAACAACATCGCTCAACGAACTCAACCTATTGCAAAACCAAATCAATAGCCGCGAAAAAATGATTAACCTTATCGAGCAAGAAATCAACTTGCTCGATATGAGTATCACACAAGCAACCCAACACATAGACTCCCTCAACCAAACCTTAGACATACTCAAACACGAATATGCCGAAATGGTGCGGCAAGCCTACCTCACCGAAAATACTCACACGCGCCTACTATTCCTTTTTTCTGCCAAAAACATGAACGATGGCTACAAACGCATGAAATATATGGAATACTACCGCGACCACCGAAAAAAACAACTCAATAGCATCAAAGCTACCCAAGACTCTTTGGTAAGCAAAATTACACAATTCAAAAACGAAAAAAATCAACAAAGCGAGTTACTTGGCAGCGCTGTCACCGAACGCAATGTGTTGGAGCAAGAAAAAAGTGTCAAAAATAAAATATTGACACAACTAAAAAGCGCCGAACATGAACTCAAAAGCAAAGTCGAAGAACAAAAACAAGCCCTCTCACAACTCAATGACGAAATTAACGCCCTCATTGCCGCCGAAAATAAAGCCGTAACCGCCAATAATACTACCGAAAAACCCACCTATAAACGAACGCCGGAAATGGCAAAGTTGTCCGAAAAATTCGAAAAAAACAAGGGCAAACTGCCATGGCCCGTCGAAGAAGGTGTGGTTACTGCTCGCTTTGGCACCAATCCGCATCCCGTTTTAGCCAATATCTCTGTCATTAACAACGGAATCAACATCGCTACCGCCGAAGGTAGTCCCGTAAGAGCCATTTTCGGAGGCACGGTTTCCAACGTCTTGTTCAATCCCACTTTCCAATGGGCAGTTATTGTCAAACATGGCGATTTCTATACTGTCTATGCACAACTTGCAAGTGTAGATGTTGTCAAAAGCGAGGAGATAAGCACCAAACAAAACATCGGCACAGCATACACCAATGCCGAAGAAGAAAAAACAGAAATGCACCTCGAAATCTGGGAACTCAACAATAAACTAAACCCAGCAGCATGGCTCTCTAAACGACAATAAATAATCCATTACCCATAACAAAACCACCAAAGGCTTTCACAACTACTTGATAATCAAGTAGTTGTGAAAGCCTTTACAAACCCCAAAAACGATGGCAGACCAATCAGTACCGATTAGTCTGCCATCGTTTTTTTGAGTTTAATTTGGTAAGAAAAATTAGCCTTTCACAGCCACTAACTTAAGAGTCAAATTAACATCTGGCAAAATAAACTTGTCTCCCAACGATTCTTTGTTGTTATAGACAATATTCCAGTCGTTGCGATTAATGTTAAACACAGCTTTTGCACCCACATTACCATCAGCACCTATTTCCACAATAGCAGGAAAAGTTACACTTTTAGCAACTCCTTTCATTGTCAAATTACCAGTAATATTATGCGTCACGCCATCTAACATCGGTTTAGCACCGCCTGCTGCTGCATCATATTTAGATACAGAAGTAATTTCGAAAGTTGCTTCGGGATATTTAGCCGTTTCAAAAAAGTCGACATCTTTCAAGTGACCTTCCAACTTTTGTTGGTCTTCTCCTGTCAAGTCAAGTACCTTCACCGAATTAACGTCAATAATCACCTTACCGCCTTGCACCTGACCATCTTTCACCTGCAAGCTACCTTCTTTAATACCAAAAATACCATTATGTTTGCCTACTTTTTTAGTAGCCAACCAGCCAATTTGGCTTTGAGCCGCATCAACCTTATAATTAACAGCATCGGTAGCAGCACTCGGAGCTTGTTGCGCCTCTTGTACCTGCGCTTGGTCTGCTTTGGGTGCCTGATTACAGCCAACACCCAATACAATACCACTTAATACCACAAAAAACAAAACAATTTTGTTCATCTTAACTAAAATATTTTAAGTAAAAATACGTGTTTAAACATTAATTTATTTACAAGTCACCATATTTCAGGCGCTCATTACAATTCTACAACAACCATTAATAAGGCAATTTAATACTATACGCCTTACCTGCTTTACCCAACAAAGTGTTTTTTCGCAACCAAGGATTTAAAGTTTTTAACATCTTATAAGTTGTACCGTTGCTGCGAGCAAAAGTAGGCAAATCTCCCGCACTTGCTATCAGCAATTCACGTGTAATATAGGGCAAATGATAATCATCAGTATCAAAATAATAGCCATATTGCTTAGGATTCTCCAAAATAGCCTTATACGCCAAAATCCGATAAATATAACGAGCAGTTTCAGGATTCAAATACAAATTATAGTAATTCCATTCACCTTGCTGCGTCACCTGTGTTTGCAAACCCGTCATACCACAATTATAAGAAGCCGCTGCTAGCGTCCAGTTCGAAAATTTGTTAAATGCACTGCGAAGGTATTTACACGCCGCCTCAGTCGACTTCTCTATGTGCGAACGTTCATCTACCTCATCGCTAATCTCCAAATTATACTCCCGCCCTGTTGCCTCCATAAACTGCCACACTCCCTTAGCACCTTTGGGCGAGGTAGCCGTTGGTTCCAAAGCACTCTCCGCTATTGCCAAGTATTTGAAGTCCGTAGGAATACCCTGCCCCGACAACACCTGATCCATAACAGGAAAAAAACGATGCGTCGATTTCAAAATATCAATCGTTTGCACCTGCTTATATACAATTAAATTAATTTCATAGTCCAACCTTTCCCGCACATCAGGATCGTCCAAAGGCACACGCTCCCCACAAAAACTCAAATTTGCAGGAATAGGCAACTGCCGTGCCACAACAACCGTATCTTTGGCATTCCAACCATGCCCATTAGCCGCCACCCACATATCTTGCTTTGTTCCCAAAGCCACCAAAAAAATCAACCCCAAAAACCCTGCCCCCAAAAACAAAATACGATACATACTATAAATAGTTTTTGAAAAAAGATATTTTTAACAATTAAATTTATTCACAACAAACAACACCATACAGCCCCTCCAAAAAAAACAAAATAAATGGCAATTATTTATTATATGATATATTTTTTTGGGCGTTTCCCCGTTGGGGTCGGGCTGTTCGAGGCTTCGCTACGCTTCGGTGCAAGCACCTGCCTGCGGCAGCCTCTACCATCCCTAACGCGCTCCGCCACCCGAAAAATAGCACATAAACCACCTCAAATTTTCTGAAAGTTTAAAACCCTCAAAAAATTCGACTTTATTTTATAGCACATGCTCATTGATACCTTATTTCGCCTTATAAATTGGCACCGTCGAACAAGGCTCGCCATACATCAACGATTTCACAAAAGGTTGCAACAAACGCCCCACCTCACCATATGCAAAAGGTGGCACCACTTTTTCGCCACACCCCTTCACCACAACCCTTTTGTCTTGATATTCTTCTGGCACAACACCTTTTGCCAAAGCCTGTTGCCACAACACAGCCTCCAAACTATCCAAACCACCACAAACCACCGTCGCAGCATTTGGACTCAAATAGCTCACCAATAACATATATGCCCACAACTGAATAATCGCATCAGTACTACAGCCAATAGCCACATGTTTGCCGCTATATTGTGTCCAATCGTGATTTTTCAGGGCTTCGCGAAAATCTTTTTCTTTCAAAATCAATCCCATAAAAAGAAACGCTTTGATGTCAAAAAACACGCGTTCACCATCAGGATAATAACGTTCCAAATCCAAAGTGACAATACCACTTTGAGTTACCCTATTAATAATAGGTTCTATTACTTGTGTCATATTGTTAAAACAATCTAAGAAAACAAAAAAATTGGCGCAAAGATAAGGTTTTTTTTTCATTTATCAAACAAATACCTTCCCAAAATCTCACTTTCCCATATCTTTCCACCCAAAAAACAATACGGTGTCGGACAAAGCCGACACCGTATTGTTTTTTTTGGTTCTAAGGAAATTAGTAGTGGCAGATAGTTTGCCACCCACCACTACTAAGAGGGTTTATCGTGCAATAATGACTTTTTCAAATTTAGAAATGTCATTATCCGTTACCATTTGTATCATATACACACCTGTTGGCAAGTTAGCACCATCAAACGGAACGCTATATGTTTGTTTGTCTTGGACAGCACCTTTGAACAAAGTACTTACCAATTTACCATCAACCGTATAAACCATTACCGTAGCTTGAGTAGCTCCTTCAGTAGTAAAGGTCACTTGAGTTTGGTTTGCAAACGGATTTGGTTGTACTGACAACAATGCAGTAGCATCAACCTTAGTACGTCCGCGTGTACCCAGTGGCACCCAATACCAACCTTCAGTCACATTACCCGCACAATCCGTAATTACCACAGAATACCAGCCTGTAGGCAAGTTTGTTAAGGTATAATTATTGATTGGCGCACTACTTGTACCTACAAATGAACCATTGCCTGTGGCAGTCAAACCACTTGCTACTCCGTCCCAACCTTCTGGACCAAACCATTCGTATTGGAATTCACCACAACCTGTGTCACCACCCGTAATAGTCAATTCAATAGAACCGTCCGCCCCATTAATGTCTGAACAAGAGAAGGTTTCAAATGCATCGATGTCTAAGATAGCATTAGCACCAGAGTTGAAACTGTTGGTACTCAATACTTCGTTTTCTGCACAACCAGATTGGTCAGTAATAGTTACATTCCATTGTGCATCGTCTGTATAGTAGATGGTGATGATAGCTCCCGGCATAGTAGAACCATCTCCGTTAGCATCAACATTATCTGAATACACAATGTCATAACGAACATAACCCGTATTGTCCCAAACAAAGTCATATGGCAATGTACCACCTTCGACCGTAATAATGTCAGTATTGTACTCAAATGGAGTAATACCACCATTATTACCTTCTTGTGTGTTCAACGAGCTATCAAACATTGGTGGAGCAGGAACAATATTGTCGTATTGTGTGCCATCTGACAAGTCGAAGCAGCTACCGCTAATTGCCGATACGTTGCTACCAACTGCTGGCGGATTTGGACCACCATTTGGAGTTTTAACACTATACGCATATACATTGTAAGTCACACCACCCATAGCACTATAAGCAAAGGTCGCACTTGGAGCAGCTTGTACTTCTAAGATATTACCTTGTGCATCAGTCAATAACAAGTAGTTAGCATAGCCTGTTGATGGGCTATTGAAGATACCAGTAGCGCTAATTTGTTCGCCTGAACAACCGCCACTTGTAATCGTTACTGCACCAACGGCTGCTTGACAAGTTACACAACTTACAGTTACGTTAGCTGTTCCTGAGCAACCCGCACTATTGGTCACAGTCACCACATAGCCATTACCATTTGGAACGCTTGTGAATACATTAGAATCTTGGCTGTTGCCGTTCCAATTGTACGTAAAGCCAGAACCACCAGTAGCTGTAATGGTAATGATACCACCAGTAGCTGGGTCACAACTTGCAATAGCATTGACAGTAGGTTTAGGACTAACCACCACATTCGTAGAGGCTACACTTGTACAACCATTGCTATAAGTTACCGTTGTTGTGTAAATACCCGCTTTGGCAGGAGTCATATTAGGTATTGTCGGATTTTGGAGTGTTGATGTACCCGCAGGACCACTCCAAGCGTATGTGGCTGTTACGCCAGTAGGTAAGTTTGGATTCACAGTCAAGCTAAGACTGCTACCTGGACAGACAGGACCACTATTGGCAGCTACTGCCACAGGACAAGCATTACAGTTCACTGTCACAGGAACAGTACGCGTACAACCTGTAGTATTGTTACGTACTACAATATTGTAAGTGCCATTCGGAACATTCGTAAACACGTTGCCTGTTTGGAACGTACCAGGTGCGCCTGTCAAAGAGTAAACAATTGCAGCACCACCTGCATTCGCTGTTACAGTAATAGTTCCAGTAGTTCCGTTACATACGACAGATGCTGTAGCAGTTGGTAATGGATTAACCACTACTATTGTAGAAGCTGTTGCCACACAACCATTGCTATACGTTACTTGTACGACATAAGTACCTGCTTTGCCTATTGTTGCACTACCCAAGTTCGGGTTCTGTGCCGTAGAGGTAGCCGTAGAACCTTGTTTAGTCCATAAGTAGGTCGCTGTTACACCTGTAGGCAAGTTTGGATTCACACTCAAACTCAACGGCTGACCCACACAAGCAGGACCGCTGTTGCTCGCTACAGGAATAGGACATGCAACACAGTTTACAGTAATATCTGTTTCCGTGACACAACCTGTTACAACATCACGTACATAGATTTTGTAGCTACCATTCACAACACCTGTAAAGACGTTGCTTGTTTGATAGTTAATGCCATCTATAGAGTATTCTACTGCATTACCATTTGGATTAGAACTTGCTATAACTGTAATGGTAGCTATTGTACCATTACAAGTAGTTATAATGTCACTAATAATTGGCAATCCATTTACCTTCACCAATGTGTTAGCTGTTCTTGTACAACCATTAGCAAAAGTAACAGTTACACTATACAAACCAGCATCTTGCAAACTCAAGTTATTCAAATCCGCAGTAATGATGTCTGAACCATCTGACACAAATGAACCACTATTGCTATAGCCATTTGGACCGCTCCATACGTAGTTAATAACTTCGCCAACTTCGCCCGCAGTACCGAAACCGATAGTAATAGTACCTTGTTCGCAAGCAGGACCATCGTTATTAGCCGGCAATGGTGTTTGGTTAACATTTGCTGTACTAATGACCGTACAACCGTTAGCATCGGTTACGGTTACAGTATAAGTACCTGCATTCAAGTTGCTAATGTCTTGAGTGCTTGCTCCGTTGCTCCAGTTGTAGCTGTAGTTGATAGTACCTCCACCAACACTTAGGTTAATAGCACCATCACCACAAATTTCTGGTGTAATTGCTGTGCTTGCATTCAAAGCAGTAGGTTCAGTTATGGTTGCAAACAATATTGCTGAACAACCAGAAGCATCTGTAACCGTTACTTCATAGTCGCCTGCTGATAAACCACTCAAATCTTGAGTAGTAGCACCATTTGACCATAGAACGTTGTATGGTGTTGTACCACCGCTAATTGCAATGTCAATAGCACCATTGGTCAAACCGTTACAACTGATATTGTCAATACCATTAGCTCCCAAATTAACTGTCAAGCCGTTTGGTGTGGTCACTTGTGCAGAAGCCGATGAACTACAACCGTTAGCATCAGATACGATTACAAAATATGTACCTGCTGCTACACCACTCAAATCTTGAGTAGTGGCACCGTTGCTCCAGAAGTAGCTAAGTGTACCTGTTCCACCTGTAACACTCAAATCAACTGTACCATTGTTAGCTCCACAAGTAGCAGGTGTTGTAGCTGCGGTAAGTCCCAAACGAATTGGTTCGTTCACCGTAGCCGTCAACATTACTGTACAAGATGGATTATTGCTATCGCTGATAGTTACTGTATAAGTACCAGCTAATACACCACTCAAATCTTGGGTAGTAGCTCCATTGCTCCAATCATAGTTGTATGGAGTAACACCACCACTTACTGTCACATCTACGCTACCTGTTCCGCCATTACATAATGGTTCATCTATTACTAATGAAGCATTGATGCTGTTGATGCTACCAATATTTTGGGTAACAATACTGCTACAACCATTGGCAGCAGTAACAGTAACGGTATATGTTCCAGCACTTGTTACAGTAATACTTGCTGTATTTTCAGTAGTAGACCAAGCATAGCTTACACCACTTGCAGGACTTGCAGTTAAGGTAATGCTGCTTGTATTACAATCTAAATTAGTTGCACTTGCTGCGATACTTGCATTTGGTATGCTGTTATCAACACCAACATTTACTACATCTGTAGCTGTACAACCATTGGCGGCTGTTACTGTTACAGTATAGTTACCCGCTGTACTAACAGTTGTGCTAGCTGTTGTAGCACCGTTGCTCCATGCGTAAGTTACGCTCGAAGTAGTACTTGTTGTTGCACTTAAGGTAACGCTTGTAGTAGTACAAGTTATTGTTTGGTCAGCACCTGCACTTACATTGGCAGGAGGATTAGTATCACCCAATACAGTTACAACTGCTGTGCTTGAGCATGAGCCGTTTGTAACAGTTACGGTATAATCACCCGCTGTAGTAACAGTTGTGCTAGCAGTAGTAGAACCATTGCTCCAACTATAATTTGTTGCACCAATACCTGTGGCTGTTAATGTTACGCCTGTTGTGCTACAAGTCAATGTAGCAGGTGTTGCAATGCTCACACTAACACTTCCCGATGAAGTAATAACCACACTTGTAGTTGTTGAACAACCATTAGCAGGATTAGTTACTGTGACGGTATAAGTACCTGCAACACTTGCAGTTGTGTTGGCTGTTGTTGTACCGTTTGACCAGCTATAAGTTACACCCGCAGGGAACGCATTAGCAGATAAGTCTAAACTTGTTTGTGTACAAGTCAAACTTGTTCCTTGTGGTGTGCTAATAACTGCAAATGGAGCAGTAATATTTTCGGTAATCGTAACGCTTGCAGTTGCTGTACAACCACCAGTAGCAGTTACTGTTACTGTATATGTACCTGCTGTAGTAGCTGTAATGTTAGCTGTTGATTCACCACTTGACCAAGCATAAGATGTAGCACCTGTTGCACTAGCTACTAAGGTTGGTGTGGTGGCACAAGTAATAACAGTACCGTTAGGTGTGCTGATATTAGCCACTAAATTAGAGCTAACAGTTACTGTGCCTGTTGTTGCACTTTGACAACCATTGGCATCTGTTACAGTTACACTATAGATAGTAGTGTTAGCAGGAGATACGCTGATAGTGGCTGTAGTACTACCATTTGACCATAAATATGCACTATAAGCAGTTGTTGTGCTTAAAGTTGCACTTCCACCAGGACACATATTTCCATCATTAACACTTGGAGTAGGTAAGGCATTAACCGTTACAGTAGTAGTAGTACTTGCTGTACAACCGTCTGCGTTGGTAACAGTTACAGTATAGGTGCCGTTATCTGCCATTGTTGCATTAGATATAGTTAACAATGGAGCAGTAGTTGATGTACCAATTGTACCATCAGGATATTCCCATTGATAGCTGATACCACCACCTGCAACAAGGATAACATCGCTACCTTCGCAAACAATAGGATTGTTGTTGATAACTTGTGGAATAGGTTGTGCATTCACATAGATATTGCCATATGTAGCATCTAAACAAGTACCTGTTGTTAAGCCAATACCACTAATAGTACTACCTACAGTAAGACCTGTTAATGGACCATCACTTGTACGATAAATGATTTCATACATGCGATATACGCCATCTGCTAAATTACTATACGTAAAGTTAGGAGTATTGCTTACAGTATTGAACGGAGCGCCCATTACTTCGGTAGCAATAATCACATCACTATCAGTTGTTAAGACGTAAGCCAATGTATAACTTGCGGCTGGGCTTGGTTCAGGACCATAAATAGTTGAATATGGTTCTAATGGGAATGTCAAAGTGCCATCTATCGCTAAATCACCTTCGCAAATTTCTTGGTCAGGAATGTCGGATACGTTAGCACCACAATTCATAAAGCCAAAGTCAGCATCTACATAGTCTTCGCCTTGTGTTAAGGTTACATCAAACGAACCAGGAGTTGTCAAGGTTGAGCCATTTGGACCTGTACCTACAGTTACTGTATAGTCACCAGCAGGCAAGTTGTCAAACGTATACCAACCGGGTTCGCCAGTTGTCGGATTGTTAGTCGTTACAGTTGTTATGGTGCTACCATCAGGAAGCGTCAAGGTAACAGTAATACCGTTCAAACCATCGGTAGGGGTTTCGTTTTGAATACCATCACCATTGGTATCG